>QMTJ01000175.1 GCA_003651045.1 Thermoplasmata archaeon
ATGTACATTATATACTATGATATGAACGGTTTTTCTTTTTGGTCTTTCTTCTATTTTTGGGTCCAGTTTAAAAATCTTTTTGATTAGAGTTATACAATCTTTAACATATTTTTTCTCATTGATATTAAAGGTTAATGTTGTATAGGTTTTACATTTTTGTTCTCTTGTGCTGCCTTCTGCTAGAAAATAACCAGCAAACCGTAGGAAGTGTTTATCTATTTTTATCTTTGCTGGGATGTTTACGCTTTTGAAATCATATTTTGCCTTTTCTGTATTTACGTTTATATACTCAACATCTTTGATTTCTTGTGGGATGGGATAAGCGACTATATCTCTCCTGTTCAAATCTATAGCATGCCACCATGATATATGTTTAGATAACTTTCTCTTGTTTGTGTTATAATAATAAGTATGTGACTCTGGTATTTTGAAGGCATAAATAAGATGATCCGGAGTAAGGAGAGTTTTACCTAATCTATTTTTTATTGTTAAAATGGAACCAAAGTATTCTCTTTTAAAAGTTTTAGTTACCACATGGAACTTTCCATCATGCGATAAAACTTTACACCCGATATTGAAATTAGAAATAGGAGCTGGGTTGGGGTTACTGATTATATCTGTTTCTGGTACTACACATACTGGATTTCCAACAGTTCCTACACCATCTGCATCTTTTATCTCCCCCATGTTCCTAGGGTTTCGGAAGTGTTCCATCACTTTTTTGCTATATGTCTCATTCATACCTACAAGTCACCTATTTTTTTTATCTGTTCCATAATGGAGACATCTTTCTCAAATTTTCAACGATTTCTGGTAACACATCAGCAACGTATGTTATATCCTTTGGTGTATTCCATCTTCCTAGGGTTAATCGTAACGATCCATGTGCTTCAACGGGATCTAGACCTATAGCTAGTAACACATGAGATGCCTGTAGCTTCTTAGATGAACACGCTGAACCAGTGGAAGCTGCGATTCCTTTATCATCAAGCATGAGATTAAGAGACTCCCCCTCGATTGCTGTGAAACGGAAATGAGCGTTATTCACGAGTCTTTTTTCAGGATGACCATTAAGGTAACTTTCTTCGATTTCTAGAACATTTTTAATCAACGTATCCCTCAAGTTTTTAAGATGTATGACATCTTTTTTCATCCTTTTTTTCCCAAGTTCACAGGCTTTACCTAATCCAACAATACCCGGTGTATTATACGTGCTGCTTCTAAGCCCCTTTTCATGGCCACCGCCATGTACAATTGGCTGTAATTTAACATCTTCTCTGATGTAGAGTGCTCCTACTCCTTTGGGACCATAAATCTTATGGGAAGAAATAGATAATAAGTCGATGTTAAACTTGTTCACGTCAATAGGGACCTTACCGACAGCTTGGACAGCATCAGTATGAAACAAAACGTCGTGCTCCCGTGCTATGTTACCGATTTCCTCTATAGGTTCGATAGTACCAATTTCGTTGTTAGCGAACATGATAGTAATAAGAAAAGTATCCTTGGAAATAGCTTCTATTAAATCATCTGGGTTTATCAACCCATATTCATCAACAGGGAGATAAACCACGTTAAACCCTTGTTTCTCCAAATATTTACAGGTTTCAAGAACAGCAGGATGCTCAATAGCAGAAGTAATAATATGATTCCCCTTAGTATTTCTTTTTTTCTTATTCAGATAGGCAACTCCTTTAATAGCGAGGTTGTCTGATTCTGTACCTCCAGATGTAAAAATAACTTCGTCAGAACCTGCATTGATTATATTAGCTACTTGCTCCCTTGCATGTTCTATAGCATTAAAAGCATCTCTTCCAAAGGAGTGAATTGAAGAAGCATTACCATAGATCTCGTTGAAATATGGTATCATTTCGTCTATTACTTCTTTATCAACTGGTGTTGTAGCAGCATAGTCCATGTATATTTTTCTCAATTTTTTTTTAATCCCCCCGGCCAACTTTCATCATTCTCTGAAGAGGTTTCCTAGCTTTTTCTATTACCTCATCAGAGAGTTTTATCTGTGGTTCTAAAGTTCTAAGGCTATTTAAGACTTTTTCTAATGTAATCTTCTTCATATTTGGGCAAACCGCTGATTTAACAGGATAAAAAATCTTATCCGGGTTTTCTTTTTTCAAACGGTGACAGAGTCCTTTTTCAGTTCCAATGATAAATTCTTTGTTATCTGATTTCCTTGCATAGTTTACCATTCCATTTGTTGAAAAAGCATAGTCGGCGATGTCAATTACCTCTAGTCTGCATTCAGGATGAACAAGTATTTCAGCTTCTGGATGTAGTTTTTTGAGTTTTAATATGTCTTCTTTTCGAATCTGGTGATGTGTTGGGCATAACCCTGGCCAGAGAATCATCTCTTTATCCGGGACTAGTCTCTGAATATAGGCTCCTAGGTGTCTATCTGGGATGAATATCACTTTTTCAGAAGATGAGTTTTTAACAATTTTTGCTCCGTTAGAAGAAGTGCAACATATATCAGATAATGTTTTTATCTCAGCAGTTGTGTTGATATATGCTACAACCTCTGCATCAGGGTTATCATTTTTTAGTTTCATAAGGTCCTCTGAGTTTACCATATCTGCCATAGGGCATCTAGCATCTATATCTGGTATTATCACGTTTTTATCAGGGTTTAAAATCTTAGCTGATTCGGCCATGAAATTTACACCACAGAATACGATATTTTTTGCATCAGTTTTGGTAGCCCGCATAGCTAGATCTAATGAATCCCCAACAAAATCAGCGATATCTTGTACCTCTGGAATCTGATAATTATGAGCAAGAATAATAGTACTATGTTTATTCTTTAATTCCTCTATCTTAGTTCCAATTTCTTTTTTCATATCCAAGAAAACCAAGCCGTTATTTTTTCTATCCATATATAGGTTTCTAAAATAAAGATTATCCCATATTCTCTTATTCATGTATAATTATACAAACCAAACTATTATATCTGGGATAAACCATACCGATCTATAGGATGGATGAGCTATGGATATAGTTTCACTGGTTATAGGGTTTATATTAGGCGTGATTTTAGTTGGGATAGTTGTAGAGATTGGTGCTAAAAAAACAGCTTCTACTACACCTGCATCTAGACCAACCAAAAAGTGGAGTATTTCAGAGATTTCTAACCCTCGGGTTGTAGCTGAGTATCTTTCGGATGTGGATATACCTAGTGGTGTAAGAGTAGTTGTGAATAAATATAAAGACAAGGAGAAACTAGCTGGTTTGAATGTTAAAGAACATAAGGGAATAAAAGGAAACTATATCATTGGGGATGATAGGGCATTGATCCTTGCTGGTCCAGTTAAAAAAGATGA
>QMTJ01000176.1 GCA_003651045.1 Thermoplasmata archaeon
AGAGAAAAACAACAAGCACCTCTATAACATCACTCCAAAACACAAGAACAAAACAACCAAATCTCACGCCAAAAAAGCTTGGTTAAAATCAGACCTTAGAGGGATTGAAATCAATGATTGCGGGTATCCAGACAGATACAACCACGGTTAAAATCAGACCTTAGAGGGATTGAAATCTTGTTGTGCTTTGCTTGTACCCTCAAGCGAATGTCGTTAAAATCAGACCTTAGAGGGATTGAAATTTCTATGACATCTATTCGCAGTCCCAGAGCTGTCACCACGTTAAAATCAGACCTTAGAGGGATTGAAATTGGAGAGAATAGGACAGGAAGTACTTGCGATAATACGTTAAAATCAGACCTTAGAGGGATTGAAATATCGTTCTTTTTTTGATTTATATTCCCTGTATCGTTTTGTTAAAATCAGACCTTAGAGGGATTGAAATGAATATACTGGTTCAATCACTGCACCAAATACTTTAGTTAAAATCAGACCTTAGAGGGATTGAAATGTATTTGGGGCAGAAGATCACAATTTCAATCTCTCTAGTTAAAATCAGACCTTAGAGGGATTGAAATAGACTACCAGAAAAACAATAGAATCGTGGATGGTTGTTGTTAAAATCAGACCTTAGAGGGATTGAAATATTTCGTCTCCAAGCATCCAATACCTCAACCAATCGCGTTAAAATCAGACCTTAGAGGGATTGAAATGAATGTGGTACAGAACGCAAAGAAACAATTGAATTCGGTTAAAATCAGACCTTAGAGGGATTGAAATGATGCAGAACTAAGAATTTCAGATCGAATGTATATTGTTAAAATCAGACCTTAGAGGGATTGAAATTTCAGTATCTCAGTTTTAGTTAAATCACGTTCTTTTGTTAAAATCAGACCTTAGAGGGATTGAAATAGCGGCGCTTCACGAGATGCATATTGATCAGAAACGAGTTAAAATCAGACCTTAGAGGGATTGAAATACACCTCTGAACTTAATTACGAATTCTGTTAACGGGTTAAAATCAGACCTTAGAGGGATTGAAATATTTCGCAGTGCGAAAGTATTATTATAAATATAGTCGTTAAAATCAGACCTTAGAGGGATTGAAATTCTTTCGTAGCTTCTCTTTTTGCTCCAAGCCATGTTTGTTAAAATCAGACCTTAGAGGGATTGAAATCTGCTTTTTTTGTGGAAATCTGTTAGAAAATAAGTCAGGTTAAAATCAGACCTTAGAGGGATTGAAATACACCACACGTTTGTACCAAAAATATTTGTAAGTCTGCCGGTTAAAATCAGACCTTAGAGGGATTGAAATAGAGGATTAACACTGATCAGAAAGCGTTCGGATGGAGTTAAAATCAGACCTTAGAGGGATTGAAATGAATGGCATGTGGACGGTGAGCGAAGACGAATATGGTTAAAATCAGACCTTAGAGGGATTGAAATATTGCAAGATCTGCGCAAAAGGGGTGGGAGGGTTGAAAGTTAAAATCAGACCTTAGAGGGATTGAAATAGAGTTATTCTTATTTCTGTACCTGCTGCAATTTCTGTTAAAATCAGACCTTAGAGGGATTGAAATTATCCAAGTACCCTGACAACATTCCAGACTTCATCGGTTAAAATCAGACCTTAGAGGGATTGAAATTTGTTTCTAGATAAGTGTATTCGATCGACTTCGCGAGTCGTTAAAATCAGACCTTAGAGGGATTGAAATTTTAATTTATTTATGTGATTTTCAATGCCCCTTTTTAAGTTAAAATCAGACCTTAGAGGGATTGAAATACATAATCCAAAGCTGCATCCACCAGAGCAAATCGAGTTAAAATCAGACCTTAGAGGGATTGAAATCTATAAACACCTTCACCAATTGTGGCTGGCAATCTGGTTAAAATCAGACCTTAGAGGGATTGAAATACTTCCGCACGTCTCACATGCCCTACCAAATACCGGTTAAAATCAGACCTTAGAGGGATTGAAATGTAATTTTTATTGTTAAGTGTTTGCCCGATGTGCCTTCGTTAAAATCAGACCTTAGAGGGATTGAAATGTGGAATGATCATGGATAAACAAACGCTGAAATACGGGTTAAAATCAGACCTTAGAGGGATTGAAATTTGCTATTTTGGAACCGAGATGCTAAATCAGTGGGTGTTAAAATCAGACCTTAGAGGGATTGAAATCTTTTCACAAGTGCTTTGAGAGCAGCTCTCGATAAAGTTAAAATCAGACCTTAGAGGGATTGAAATATATACAAACGAAATTCAAGTAAAAGTGCGAGGCGCGTTAAAATCAGACCTTAGAGGGATTGAAATGTACGTATTCGTACAATAGTAGAAGGCACATCAGGGTTAAAATCAGACCTTAGAGGGATTGAAATTCTGAACACGGTAAATCGTTAACATCCTGGCGATTTGGTTAAAATCAGACCTTAGAGGGATTGAAATGCAGGATCGAGTCCACATCGTACAGCCTGACGTTTTGTTAAAATCAGACCTTAGAGGGATTGAAATACTTCAAAATTAATCGGATCATCGGGGTCATATTGCCCCGTTAAAATCAGACCTTAGAGGGATTGAAATTGTAGTGTTTTCTGCAACACCGCCCAATACACCTGTGTGTTAAAATCAGACCTTAGAGGGATTGAAATGGTGCTGTTTGAGATCGTCATTCTGCGTATCTCATGTTGTTAAAATCAGACCTTAGAGGGATTGAAATGTTTTATTTTTGTCGCATGCAGGAGGCAAAGCATCTTCGTTAAAATCAGACCTTAGAGGGATTGAAATAATTGTATCATCTACTTCTAATTCTATTTTCATAATGTTAAAATCAGACCTTAGAGGGATTGAAATGGACGCAATATGGTATGATCTGTTTCATTCTTCCTGGTTAAAATCAGACCTTAGAGGGATTGAAATGTTTCATTATGTTGAGAACCGGTTGGATCAACCCCGTTGTTAAAATCAGACCTTAGAGGGATTGAAATTCAATACCCGAGATGTCTACTTCTTCTGTTTCTATTGTTAAAATCAGACCTTAGAGGGATTGAAATTTGAGCGATATTAGGCATGCTACATTAGTTCAACTTGGTTAAAATCAGACCTTAGAGGGATTGAAATTTAATTTTCTTCTTCTAAGTATTCAACTGCCCATTCTTCGTTAAAATCAGACCTTAGAGAATTTTGATTAACACCACAGTTTTTCGTGAGTATAACCTTACTTTGAAAGTTACAGTAAAAAAATGCCTCCCCCTCCTGTTTTTTGTTGCCACCAGAAAATTCTAAATAAACTACCCCGACACCCTCAAAGATTCGCCTCCTGCAAAACATCACCCAGA
>QMTJ01000177.1 GCA_003651045.1 Thermoplasmata archaeon
AAACGCTTTTTTGAAATCTTCATCTATTTCTTTTGATAAACTATCTCGTTTATCTATTATTTCAAAAAATTTTTCTACAAGGGCATCTCTTTTCTCCTCAAGTAGTTTATGTCCTTTTTCAGCTAGTACAAGTTTTTTCCGTATTTCAAGTAGTTCCATCCGTGTAGGGCTAACACCCTCAAGCATCTGTTCTGTCATTTTTTACCTGCTCTCATCATCTTTTTTTTCTTTTTTTGGGAGATATTTCTTAATATGTTTTTCATCTATTTTTTTAAGCTCAGATGTTGGTAATAATGACAACAACTCCCATCCGATATCCAGGGTTTGTTGTATAGTTCTATCCTCAGTTGACTCCTGACTCACAAAACGTTTTTCAAATTCATCAGCGAATTTTAGATAGCTTTTATCTCGTTCAGAGAGAGCCTCTTCACCTACAATTGCTACAAGGTCTCTGAGATCATTACCCTCTGCATATGCAGCATATAGCTGGTTTGCAACATCTGCATGGTCCTCACGTGTACGACCAGCTCCGATGCCTCTATCCATGAGACGTGATAGACATGGAAGAACTGCGACAGGTGGATAGATACCTTTTTTATGAAGACCACGGTTAAGAACAATCTGCCCCTCAGTGATATAACCAGTTAAATCTGGGATAGGATGAGTGATATCATCATCTGGCATAGTAAGTATTGGAATCTGAGTAATAGAGCCTTTTTTACCTTTGATACGACCAGCGCGTTCATAGATTGTCGCGAGATCAGTATACATATACCCAGGGTAGCCACGGCGACCAGGTACTTCTTCACGTGCAGCAGCTATCTCACGAAGAGCCTCAGCATAGTTAGTCATATCTGTAAGTATAACTAACACCTGCATATCAAGATCAAAAGCAAGATATTCAGCACATGTGAGCGCCATACGCGGAAGTATAACCCTTTCAATAGTGGGATCATCAGCGAGATTTAGAAACATAACAGTACGCTCAAGAGCACCAGTATTCTCAAAATCACGGATAAACAAGTTGGCCTCCTCTGCTGTAATACCCATTGCACAAAAAACAACAGCGAATTTTTCTTCTCTACCTAGCACCTTTGCCTGACGAGCAATCTGAGCAGCCATCTCATTATGTGGAAGCCCTGCGCCACTAAAAATCGGTAGTTTCTGACCACGTACGAGAGTATTCAAACCATCGATAGTAGAAATACCTGTCTGTATAAACTCACGCGGGTACTCCCTACTAAAGGGATTTATCGGGTTACCATTAATATCACGTCGTTCCTCAGGGATGATAGGTGGAGCATCATCAATAGGGTTACCGGTGCCATCAAAAACACGACCCAACATATCCTTTGAAACACCAAGTTTCATTGTCTCCCCAATAAAACGAACTGATGTTTTATCTGTTTCAAGCCCTTTCGTACCCTCAAACACTTGCACTATAGCCTTATCCATAAACGCTTCAAGAACCTGACCTGTACGTTCCTCGCCATCTACTGTCCTAATTTTAACAACCTCGTTATAAGCAACATCTTTAACTCCTTCAACAATCATAAGAGGACCCGCTACCTCTGAAACAGTTGTATATTCTACATCCTTGTTACTCACTCTTTAGTCACCTCCTTGATTAAATCATTTATCTCTCTTTCAAGCTCTTTTTCTATCTCACCTGCTTTTTTATCAAATATCTTGTTGGGAATAGTCTTCATCCTGGCGAGATTCTCACGGGATTTCATCCTCAAGACATCATCCATATGAACCTTTTTATCCACAGCCTCCTGTACCAGGTCTGAAAACTTGAGTATCAACCTGAGCATCTCATATTGTTTCTTACTAGGGCAGTAGGTGTCAACCTCATGAAATGCACTCTGCTGAAGGAAATCCTCACGTATCATCCTAGCGCTTTCAAGAACACCACGTTCCCTCGGTGGCAACGCATCAGGACCTACTAGTTTCACAATCTCCTGCAACTCTGATTCCTTCTGCAGCAACGCCATCGCCCTAGTTCTAAGTTTTAACCAGTCTTTACCAATTTCTTTGTTCCACCATGTTTTAATCTCATCAAGATACAAAGAGTAAGATTTCAACCAGTTAATCGATGGAAAATGACGACGATCAGCTAAATCTGCATCGAGAGCCCAAAAAACCTTGACGATACGAAGAGTATTCTGAGCAACAGGCTCAGAGAAATCACCACCAGGTGGAGAAACAGCACCCATAACAGAAACCGATCCTTCCTTGTCTTTAGAACCAAGTAGTTTCACACGACCAGCGCGTTCATAGAACTCAGCGAGACGCGACGCTAGATACGCTGGGTATCCTTCTTCACCAGGCATCTCCTCAAGACGTCCGGAGATCTCACGCATAGCCTCAGCAAGCCGAGAAGTGCTATCAGCCATGAGAGCGACATCATAACCCATGTCACGGTAATATTCAGCAATCGTGATGCCCGTGTACACGCTTGCGTCACGAGCAGCAACAGGCATATTAGATGTATTAGCGATCAACACTGTACGGTTCATAAGGGGTTCACCAGTCTTCGGATCTTTCAACTCTGGGAACTCACGAAGTACATCTGTCATCTCGTTACCACGTTCTCCGCAACCAATATAAACAACAACCTGTGCATCACTCCATTTTGCAAGCTGATGTAACATTACGGTTTTCCCAGTGCCGAACCCTCCTGGTATAGCAGCGGTACCACCTTTCGCTATTGGGAAAAAAGTGTCAATGACACGCTGCCCTGTTATAAGCGGTAGTGTTGGATCATATTTTTTAGCGATGGGTCTTGGTTTACGAACTGGCCATCGTTGCATCATTTGAAGTTTGACATCACCCTTGTCTGTTGAAACAACTGCGATGTCATCTTCAACAGTGTACTCTCCTTTTTCCGCTATTGATAAAACCTTGCCTTTAACATCTGGTGGAACAATGATCTTGTGGGTTATGATAGATGTTTCTTCAACTTCACCGATCACGTCGCAACTGTCAACGATGTCACCTGGTTTAACTGTTGGTTTGAAACTCCATTTTTTGTTTCGATTGAGCGCTGGTGCTTCTACCCCACGTGAGATGAAATCACCGGTTTTCTCCATTATAGCGGGTAATGGTCTTTGTATACCATCATATATGTTTGTGAGAAGACCAGGTCCTAGTTCAACTGAGAGAGGACTACCTGTGGTAACAACTTTTTCACCAGGTTTCAAACCAGTTGTATCTTCATAAACTTGGATGATTGCGTTATCCTCATTTAAACGAATTATTTCACCAAGAAGTTTTTCTTCTCCAACTCTGACGACGTCATACATTTTCGCGCCACGCATAT
>QMTJ01000178.1 GCA_003651045.1 Thermoplasmata archaeon
ATATATATTATACGGAGAGAAGAAGACGCGCAATGTTTTAAAAATGTTGCAGATATCGCTTTATTTTATAGTCTCGATAGCCTCTTCATTAAAAAGGTGTTTGAAGATTTCCTATTTTGAAATCTTTAAAAATTCATTTTTTTTTGCATCACTTTTTCTTTTTTCTGAATACAAAAAATATGATGATAGCTACTATCAGAAGGAGGATAATAGTATAAATTATAACTTCTACCTCTTTATTTATCTGGGTGCTTTTCTTCTCTTTTTCATAAAAAGGGTTTTTTTCTATTACTGCAAACTGTAATTTTTTATTAACACTTTTGTATCCTTCATTGTGTGCGTTAATGTTCAGAGAATACAACCCGGTTTGATCTACAATGAAGTCATATGGTAGAGTTATGTTTTTAGAAGTGTTATCTGGGTAGATGATCTCGCAGTTAACACTTGTGTTTTCTATGGAGGAGTTGTAGCCTATGTATATTCTTTGATTCAATAGGAAAACATCTTTTAAAACACTGAATCTACTGTCATCTGATAATAATATATCTACCTTCATAGCTTCTGGTAAACCAGTTATTGAAAACCTAGTCTCTTCCTCGTATAGGGTGAAACCATCCTCCAGTAGTTGAGCATATACTACGTAGTCTCCATTTACTATGTAACTGGATACATTCGTACTGTAAACGGTTATATTCCTTGTTTCACCTGATGAAAGCGTAACAGGGTAGTACCAGAATAGAGGCGGGTATTTGTTGTTTTCTTCTTTCATGGTAATATAGATATCCATGTTTTTTTCTATGTTCAGGGTGTTTTTAACCTCTATTTTTATAATTATTTCATCTCCTGGGTTATAGATTGTTTTGTTTGAACTAAGTTTAAACACATGAGCATTAACTGGTTGAACAACCATTAGAAACACGGTGAATACGGCTATGGTAACTAATGTTTTCTTCAACTCCACCACCTTGGTTTAATAGTTGGGTCACCCAATAAAATAACAACGTCACTTCCACATCTGCAGCAGTTCTTTCCTATCTTGTAGGATTCTCCAATTGTTTTATCATCTAAAAAGGAATGGTTCAGTATAGAAGGGTTTAAACCATGTGCGTCACAGATTATCTCACCATCTCGGTACCATGCTATACCAAGGTCGACAAAACCTAGGCAGTTCATTCTGCCTGATCTTAAAACATGTGTAACAAAAAGCCATTGTCTGTTACTTGATAGGTAGTACCCAGCGGTTAGGCATCCTGTGTTTAAAAGAAAAGAGGGTGTTTTTGAGTAGTTCCCTGTTTCTAAATCCTGTGATGATACAAAACCTCCTAGTAGATCATTATTTCCATGATCATAAAAAATAGTGAGATAACTTTCTGAGAATTTATCGACTATTAAATCATGGAAAAACTCAACCTCAGCATAGGTTACATATATACTATAACGTGTGAATTCGTTTCTAACCTCGTCGGTCCAGAAGGTTCGAGTGTAGTTTAATAAATCAGTTCTTTTTTCTTCCTCGCTTAACCCTCTTGCAATAATCAAAGCATACCTATTTTTTTCCATTTTATCAAAGAATATGTCACTCATTATATATGCGGAGAGGTCAGATGTTGATAATCCAAATATTCTACCTGTTGGGTAATCCATGTGCCCATTGTTGTTTTTACTAGAGTAAAACCTGTTATCAGCCTGCAGAAACAATAGTTCTGTATCCTCATGTGATACCATGGTTGTATCGATTTCTTTTTTCAAACCAGTTGCTATCTCATAAGCCCATAGATGCCATAACCCATCCTTTGTCTTTTCATACCATACTATCCAGTTTTCGTTTAAGTTTGGTCTAACCTCGGGATTGGGAGAGCTCGCTATACTCTTTGTTACCCCTGTTGATAGATCATGCATGTATACATCCCAGTTACCATTTCTGTTATCCTGCCAAACCACTATGTCTCTATGTATCTCTGGTAAAATCTGCTCGTTTTCATCAAAGGTTATTCTGGTTTCATTCTGAGAGTTTACATCATACACATAGATATCCCAGTTACCATTTCTATCATCTTGATAAACAATTTTTCCATCATACACAGAAGGGTTGATCTGATTTTTCCTTTCTTCTATTCCTATGTTACTTCCAAACCAGAGTTTACCATGTGTATCTTCTCCAAATATCATGTAATGTATATCCCAATCATCTCTGTTGTTGTTCCTCTGCTGCCAGACTATAAAACCAGGGTTACCAGTGTAGATGTCAGGTTTTGTCTCGTCTGCAGTTGTATTAACCAGGATCCTTTCATTTCCTTCTATATATGTGTACGCTGGTCCCCGATCTACGGGTTGAGACATATGTATGTCATTACCTGTTTTCTTCGAGGTTTTTGCAGAATAAACTATGTATCCCCCATCTGAACCTACAGAACTTCTAACCTGTTCTATATCGATGTATTTACAGCCTGAGTCTGTACGAAGAGGTTGTTCGAATCCAAACAGTTGTCCACCAATCTGCTTGCATCCCTCCAAATCATCTGTTACAAAGGGTTCAAATTGATGACCGGGAAATGAAAATATATGACTCTCTCCAGTTCTAATGTTAACCCTTTTTATATCTATATCGTTGTAGTTGAAAACCTCAAAGTATACGTAACTCGCTCCATAAATAGTTCCTAGCTCAGGTTGAGAGGGCCAGTTTGGTCTAGCCATTGGAATAGCTGCTGGAGATGCTAAGATGATTATATGAGGCGTAGCGGTATGGAGAGCACTGTTGTCAATGAAATCCTGCAATATATGATCTACCCCGGTGTAGCTAAGGGTTGACGCTTCCACGATCACGCATTTCTTAGCCGCAGCTAGGAAAGGAGCAAGCATAGACTGTTTATAATAAAATTTGCTGAAACCAAGAACTCTATCATAGCCATTGTCACCTATCCACGGGTCTAAAGGATTCACGAGTATAACATTTCTAGCTCCAGCCCTTATGATAGCATCTTGTAATTCTGATAGTGTATAGTGCTGCTCCACGTGTGCATGTTCCTCTATCGTTGTTCTTTCCTTCTCGGAGAAACTCCCAACAAGGTACACTCTTTTTCCATCTATCTCATCTATATCATAGTGACCCTGTATCAAAAGCGGGGCGTTAAGTATTGAAGAATAAACCGCTGCATTTAAAGTAGTTCCATATTCATCCTGTGTTACAACAAATTTGTTTATCTCCTTCCAATACTTGTGACGTAGTTGATACAAGGCATTGTCTGAAAAACCTCTTAGAGAAACGTTTGATAAGGTATTATTTTCAGCCTCTACGTTAAGGTTGAAATTCCA
>QMTJ01000179.1 GCA_003651045.1 Thermoplasmata archaeon
GCGACAAGCATTTTTTTCATGATAACACACAAACCACTATATATAGAACCGTTCTAAAAACATTTCGTAATTTTATCTACATAAATAAGAGATGAAATCAGATAGAGGCATACCTTCATCCCATTTCATAATAAAGTTACCATTTTTACTTCTTCTAAGTTTAGGTAACCGTTTATGTAAAACACTAGTTCTACCTTCTAAACCTTCTAAATCAAGTGTGAAAACACGCCAAGAGTCACCATGCGTACCTTTACTGCGGAACGCATAAACTGGTAAAGTTTTTGTTTTTTCACATATTCTTTTCATAGTCTCAGCCTGCCTCTGCAGTTTACCCGCCATGCTACTGAAATGAAGAACACTATTGTTACTTGTTTTTACTTCTGTTAAAAAAGAAATATCACCACGTGTAGCAACAAGATCAACACCAAGAGAACCAGCTGCTCTTATAACAGCAAAAGGTTTACTAGTGATTTTAAAATAGTTACTCTTTTCTAAAGCTGAACAAGTTTTTGTAATTTTAGAAAGGATTTTAACCTCACCTTCAAGGATGCCTTTGAGTTCTCTTTCATACTGACTAGCGTTCATAAAGACAAAATGTAAAATACAGCGAAAGGTATTAATGTTTGGGCATAATTTATTTATCTACAAACAAAATTTGAAACAACAAACTATCATTTCACCTCCACCATTAAACTCTGGGGGGTATTAAAAAAATATGACTCGAGAGGTAATCGTTAAAGAAGCAATGAAAACAAAACTAGCGATTGTAAAACCTACAACGACAGTGTTAGAAGCAGCTAAACTAATGAAAAAAAGAAAACTAGGGAACGTATTAGTTGTAGAAAAAAAACAACCAATAGGTATCTTAACAGAAAGCGACATACTTAAAAAAGTAGTAGCAGAAGGAAAAAACGCAGAAGATGTAAAAGTTAAAGACGTAATGAGTACACCTGTTATAATCATCGACCCATATTGTACTTTAGAAGACGCTATGAAAATAATGGGTAAATGCAACGTCAGAAGACTACCAGTTATTGAAAACAATGAGTTAATAGGAATAATAACACAAAAGGATATATCACGTATCTCACCAATACTACATGAGATATCACGTGAATGGTATGATATCACAACTAGAGATGAAACCTATTTCAAACAACAAGTTTTTTCAGGTAAATGTGAAGATTGCGGTACACTCTCAACAAACCTAAAAAATGTTGATGGACGATTACTATGTGAAGACTGTATAGATGCATTAAAATATGAATAAAACATTTTTCCTATAAAATTTTAATGATTTAAACTTGTGTGGGGATGTATATAAAAATGAAAGTATCAGATATTATGACAAAGGATGTTATTTTTGTTGACAAAGATGTAAACCTTAGATATGTTTTGAAACTTATGAAAAAACATAGTATAACAAAAATACCTGTTGTAGAGGATAAAAAACTAGCGGGAGTTATAACAGATAACATGATCGCTGTTAAACTAGGGTCGATTCGTAAAAAAGGTATACCCGCGTCAAAACTTCATGCATCATCTGTTACTGATAAAGTTTTTGAAACAGTTTCACCAGATGCAGATGTTAAAACAATTCTTAAAAAAGTTGGTGAACCCGGTCCTACGATGTTAAACGTCGTAGAGGATAAAAAGCTAGTAGGTGTTGTTACCAAAGCAGATTTATTACCACTAGTTAACAGTGATAAAGAACTCCGGGAGATCATGAGTAAAAAACTCATAACCGTGGCGCCAGATGATAGAGTTATACATGCACGTAGACGGATGATTGATGAAAACATTGCACGTTTACCTGTTGTTAATAATGGTACTCTCGTGGGTATTATCTCCGATACTGAGATAGCATTTGCATTAGCAGACGTGAAAAGAATTTTTTCTATTGGACGGCAGAAACATAGATTAGAAGAACTCTTGGTAGGTAGCGTGATGAGAACGCCAGTGATTTGGACTACACCTAGTATGACTATATCGGAAGGAGCTAAGATTATGATTAAAAACAATATAGGTTTTCTTCCTCTTATAGAAAATGACAGCCTTGTAGGTGTGGTTACACGAACTGATTTACTAAAAACAATTTCTACTTGAAAGATTTTAAGTAACCCCTACCTTATATCTTTTTTTTGTAACATGAGTTATTATATCCCATCTGATGAACAAGTTGAGAAGAGTTTGATTAAGGTTTTGAAAAAAAATAGGACTATACCCTCACAGAACAAGTTAAAAGATTTAGTAACAAAAGAATTAACTACTAAAAAAAGAAAAACAGGTTTAACAGGTTATAGACTTCGTAAAATCGCGTTGAATAGTGGTCTTGTAAAGTTAGAGATCCATACTCGTGAGGGTGATCCAAAAAGGATAATGAATAAATGTCCAGTATGTGATAGCACTCTGAAACGTGTGAAAAACCTTACAATATGGGGTGGAGAAGTCACAATAGAGTTTAGATGTACACATTGTGGTTATTGGACCGTTAAGAAAAAAAGGATACCTACGAGATATGTTTTTCATTTTAAGAAAACATGAAAAACCTTTATGGATAGTTTTTTTGTTTTTATATGTAATTTATTAAACAGGTAAATTTTTATATAAAGTATTATATATTTATTGTTAATGGGAAAACTATGGTATATCTTATTAATTTCTCTCTTAGTTTCAACTGTTTTACTTAATGTAAACCTGGTACAAGGAAGAGATAACGATATAGAGTTTTATGGATCTAATACCTATAATGGGGGATACCGTTATAATGTTCAAGGTTGGATTTATTTACATATAGAAGGAGAACCCTATGATAGAGGATATCAGCATGGGTATTTACTTGCTGATGAGATTGTTGATATGATTTATAGATGGGGTACAGTTGTTCATACGTTTTCAGTGATTAAAAGACTCCCTTTTAAACCAGGTTCTGATAAATATGAGGAGATATCACGTCTTTGGTGGGGTTTTTGTAAAACTAGGACTATGAAAATGTTTTGGGATGGTTACCCTGAGGAGTACAAAGAAGAGATACAGGGTATAGCTGATGGTGTTAAAGATAGAGGCGGTATGGTATATGGAGGAGTTGTTACAAAGGAGGATATTCTAGCTTTGAATGAGATGTATGAGTTTATCCTTAGTTTAACGTCTCCATTGAAACGTGTGCATCCTTTGAGATCGTTTTTTCATATGTTAAAGGAGAGATTTACTGTTTTATCCTCTAGTGACGAGGAGGAGTTTATTAAAGAAGCAGAGATGCTATCGCCACCTGATCACTGTAGTGCTTTTATCGCTACTGGTGA
>QMTJ01000180.1 GCA_003651045.1 Thermoplasmata archaeon
AAATGAAACATCTCTTTAATAGAAGTATAAATGTAACGTTTAATGATCTCATTTTTGTATTCATATAGAGTTGATTCTCCAAGTATAACCTTGATTAAAAGATCAGCTAATTTCTTATCCTTATGGGCTTTTTTAAATAGTTTTTCAATAAAACGTGCATTTTGTCTTTTAACTAGTTTTTTAAAAAGTGACAGTTCTCTCCCGAAGTCTTTCATCCATGTTTCTTCATATTTTGATAAAGAATCCTCGTTGTTTTCTCCTTTAGATAAACTTTCTACTAAAATATTTGCAGCATCTTCACCTGAGGACATAGCGTAATATATACCTTCTCCAGTTGCACAATTAATAAAACCTGCTGCATCTCCTACTATTATAGTTCGATTTGAATAAGTTTTATCCAGTGGATAAACAGGTAATGCACCACCAATAATTTTTCCAATTTTTATACCACTGGGGATAATTTTTTGTTGTTTAAGAAATCTAATATATTTTTTATATATCTCTAACAGATTTTTTTTCTCACTGATAACTCCAGTAGTTCTTATCATCTCGCCTATACCAATATTTACATGTTCTCTCTTCGGGAAAACCCATCCGTAACCAGGGACATCTTTGAATCTTGAATGTACATAACACATTTTTTTATCTGTAAAATAATCATTGATCGTTTTTTTCATTCAACCTCAGCTCTTGCAGTACACAAACCCCTATTTTAAAACCTTTTTGCCTCAAACCAGTCTCCTTAGCAACAACACTATTTACTCCATCAGCACCAACTACCACTGTGGAAGTAATATCTTCATTATTTCCTAATTTTATTTTTACAATCCCGTTTTTAATTTGTACCCTATTCACCCGGTTACCCTGTTTAAAATCACAACCTGCATCAATAGCAAGTTTAACCAACGCATAATCAAATTTCTTCCTTAACACCATCCCAACTAGTGGTTTATCCCCTATATGTTTTAACTCATATTTTGAAGTTTGATAATATGCATATCCCCCATAAGAATAGGATTCAACTAAACCCTCTTTTTCAATATATGGAAAACGTTTCAAAACCTTATAGGATAACCCGCCGCCGCATGGTTTGTCACGTGGGAATTTACTTTTATCAATTAATACTGTTTTAACACCTTTTTCTGCTAAAACCTTAGCAGTAGTTGAACCAGCAGGACCTGCACCAACAACTGCTACATCATATTTCAGAATCTATTTTCCACCTCCTCCGTTATTTTTTTTAAATTAATTTTTTTAACAGTTTCTCATCTCTCTTCTTTTTATATCCTAGGTTTAAAAAGTTTTTCCCCACTCAATGGCGCTAGCAAAACATACCATACAAAAGGGAAAACAATCAATATCAAACTACCAAATAAACCTATAACTGAAATAAGCATTACTGGAACAAGCGAATATCTAAGATATGCTTCACTAGTTATAATCTCTTTTATTTTATCCCTATCAAATTTTTTAAGATTCAAAAGACGTAAAGTAAAAAATAAAACTAATACAATCAAAATCAAAAGAAGTAACACCTGATAAAGTTCATAGTTATACCCATAAAACAAAAAAGGTACAAAAACAAGGAAACCTGAAAGACACCGTATACATATTCCAAATATTTTAAAACCAACTGGTATAATCATCTCACTGTTTTCCTTAACTCTTACACCTAACACACTAGCTATGTTTTTCACATTTTGTTTATAATCATGATCTGCATCTTTTACACCACCATCCACAGCATTCATATATAGTAGTTGATTAAACGTAAGAAATGCTATAACCCAGGTTATAATGTTAATTGTGTTTTCTTGTGTTACTGCTAAAGCACCAAATAACACCATTAAAAACTCAGATGTCGCTACTAAAAAATCTGCTCCAACTATTTTTTTACTATAAAAATTATATAGACTCCCCAGTATACCCGCGAGAGTAATACATATCACAGCGAAGATTTTAGAACTTGTAATCGGAGTGCTATAAAAAAATAATAAAATAGTTAAATATGTTCCAAATAGAGAAAGAACACATATAACCAACGCAGTTTTCTTAGAAATAGTTCCTTTAACCAATGGACGTTCATATAACTCACTTGTTTGTTTATCCACTTCAACATCTAAATAATCATTTAAAACAAAACCATATACTGTAGAGAAACAACCGATTAAAAAAATAACCCCAAGTATATGTAAATCCATAACACCCACACTTATAGCACCAAAAAGAGCAGGTGTTGCAAGACCACCAAGACCTGGTAATCTAAGTAATCTAACATAGTCATTAAACAATGACGTCATAATTGTTAAATGTAAACGTAAGATATTATATTTGAGTTTTTTGATACACTTTTTACCAATAGTTTTAAAAAAAAGAAAAAGGTTGAGAAATAAGAAAAATGAAGTTAAAGGATAAAATCATAGCTTATCTCCGCCTATGTAGATTACAAGCCACTGGTTTAATAGCGACACTTTCTGTTATAGGGGCAGCGGTAGCAGGGCAAAAAAACCCTTTTTTACTTGGAGTAGTTTTTACAATAGGTGTTTTTTACCATGTTTTTTTATATGTTTTAAATGACTATATCGATTTAGAAGTTGATAAAAAATCAAAAGATCTTCAGAGGAAACCATTGGTAAGTGGTGTTATACCGAAACAAAACGCTTTACTAATAACAACCTCTGCAGTTATTATCATATATATTTTAACAACTGTTTTTTTCCCATATGTACTCACACTTTTAACTTTATCTTTCGCTGTGTTACTTGGTTTAATCTATGATTGTTTCGGGAAAAAAATGCCAGGTGTTGCAGATTTTGTTATGGCTGGCTCACTATCTGCTACTTTCTTATTTGGAGCAAGTACCTCAGGTTATATGTTCACTATGGTGGTGTATCTAACTTTTTTGATAATATTGTTTTTCACTGTTTATGGTAACGCGGTTGAAGGTGGTTTGAAAGATGTTGACCATGATTACCTTGGTGGTGCTAAAACACTCGCTACAATTATGGGTGTAAAAGTAAAAAATGGTTATCTATTTATAACAAAAAAATTTGCTTTTTTCTCATGGTTTATTGAGATAACTAGTTTTATATTGATCTTGTTTTTAGCGTGTCAACCAGAAATAAATGTTTTTAATTCGCAGGATTACTTAAAGATTAGTGTTATTGTTTTTTTAATAATTATCTCATTTATCAGCACAACCCGTTTTCTCACTCTTAAACGTTTTGATCGAGCTAAAATGAAAAAACTATTTACTGTTATCAACTCTTCATCTGGTGCGTTAATAATTATCTTATTA
>QMTJ01000181.1 GCA_003651045.1 Thermoplasmata archaeon
GGTGAAGATGCTGCAAATATTTTAGTAGAAAGTTTATCTAAAGGAGAAAACAACGAGGATTCTTTATCAAAATATGAAGAAACATGGATGAAAGACTTCGGGAGAGAACTGTCACTCCTTAAAAAACTATTTAAAAGACAAAATGCACGTTCTATTGAAAAACTATTTAAAAAAGCCCATAAGGATAAGGAATTAACTGATCTTTTAATCAAGGTTATGCTTGGAGAATCAACTCTATATGAATACAAAAATGAGATCATTAAACGTTACATTTATACTTCTATTAAAGAGATGTTTCATTTCCCACGATGAAAAAAAAAACAATTTTAGAATCATATTAGCTAGGGAAAAACTAAAAGAATACTGTTTTGTATTATTTCTAATAATTGGTAATATGAAGAAAAAAATTTGTATCATCGGAGCAGGTATAGGTGGTTTATCAGCTGGTGTTTACCTTTCAAACAACGGTTTTGATGTAACTGTTTTTGAAAAAGAAAACATTGTAGGTGGCCGAGCGTTATCATTAAATGGTGATGAACTTGATATTGAGGAATACCGAAGGATTCTTTCAAAATTCAATATGGCTATAGCGTTTTCACATCCTTCTTTAGAGGATATCTTTAATAAAAAAATGTTAAAAGGTTACAGGATCGACCTTGGTTTCCACAGTATCGAAGGAGGAACACTATCCGATGTGGGCAGAGTAGTTTTAGAAGCAGGTTCTAACCCCAAAATGATCGGTTCAAAACTAGGGTTGATAACTGATAACGGGTACACTTTTCCTCTTGTGACTTTAAAAGATAAAATAAGTTTCCTTCCTCAAATACTAAGGTTGATTTTATCTAGTGAATCAACTATGAAAAAACTTGATAATGTTTCTATCGCTGATACTATCAAAAAATATGGTAAAGGAAAGATGAAACTTATACTAGAATTACTACCACGTGTTACAACAACTGTTAATGATCTCTCTCGGGTTTCAACAGGTGAATCATTTAGAGCATCTCAATCTAATCTAAAACGTGGATCTACTCCAGTTGGTTACCCTATTGGTGGACTTGGTACAATTAATAGAATCCTTATGAATAAAATAGTTAAAAACAAAAGCAAGGTAGTATTAGGTAGTAGAGTTGAAAAAATTTTTATTGAAAATAGTAAAGCCTCTGGGGTTCAAGTTAATGGTGAAAGGTTTAATTTTGACGTCATTGTTTCAGATATACTCGTTCAGAATCTTTTTGACATTGTTGATGAAAAACATTTCCCGAAAGAATACGTTACATATTTGAAATCTTTAGAAGGTACTGGCAGCCTATGTGCCTATTATAGTTTGAAAAAAATACCTCAGGATTTACTTGGGAAATCTTTTCTTTTTATAGAACGATACACAGGTTTAACTGGAGATGACGTTGTTGGTATGATCGAGTTTGTGACATCAGTTCCAGAATCAAAACTTGCACCCCCAGGTGGGTTTCTTGTTCAATCTTATATTATTTGCACACCAAACGAAGCTAGATCAAAAGAGAAACTAATGTTACTCAGAGACATCTTGGATAAAAACCTTAAACGTCTCATCCCAGATTATCAGGATTATCTAAACTGGGTGCTATACCCAACTATATGGCATTTAGATGGTGTAGCTAAAACAATTGACAATGACAAACCAGATATTAAAACACCTGTTGATAATTTGTTTCTAATTGGCGACTGTGTAAAAGCACCAGGGATTGGTGTGAACTGCGCTGTTAAATCTGCACAAATCCTAAGTAACATCTTACTTAATCAATAAAAAAACAGATCTACAAAAAAAAGAAACAATTCTTTATTTCTTTTTAATGTTCTTCATCTAAAGAGAATAGTAATTTTAATTGACAAAAAACGAATATCAAAATTTTATTCTAATCCGCAGGATAGTGTTTTTAAGGAGATAAAATCAAATACTATTTAAATAAGAAAAATATTGGAAAATACTACCTATGACAAAGCCACCTTTAGAAGATATCACCGATAAACTCGGTAAACTCACAATGAAAGAACCCTATAGCAAAGTACGGTTTCTTTCAAAACAAGTACGTGCAATAATTGACCTCCTACGGCCTTTTACATTACTTGCACCACTTATTGTATCAATGTCAATAATGGTTGCAAGTCTAGTATACAACTTCAAAAACTACCATACTCCTATACCCACAGACTGGTGGATAACAGTTGGACAAGCAGGTTTCACAGTAGCGATAGTAAACGCTGCATCAAACGCGTTAAACCAAGCAACAGATGTCGAATCAGATAAAATATCTAAACCATATCGCCCTATACCACGGAAAGTAATCGATGTAGAAACAGCTCAAAGTATCGCATATATACTCTACCTATTTGCTCTACTCAGAGCAATCACAATAAACGCATGGTTTGGATTCTTCATATTCCTTATAATGATATTCACAGTCACCTACTCACTACCACCCCGGATTAAAAAATATCTATTTATCAACCAAATCTGGATTGCTATACCACGAGGTATACTTGGGATACTAGCAGCATGGAGTGTCTTTGGAAACCCATTCACACCAACACCATTAACAATAGGAGCTATCGCTACAACTTTTTTAATCGGCGGTATGGCAACAAAAGATATAGTCGATAGTGAAGCTGATAAAAAAACAGGAGTTTATACACTAATAAACACACTCGGCATCAAAAAAACAGCTTTAATCTGTTTCCCATTCATGTTTTTCCCATATATATTCATACCTATCTTTGTAGACTATGGATGGCTAAAACACTATCTAAGACCCCTAACATTCTTTGCAATACTAAGTATCATAGTACTATACCTGATGATACGGAAAAACGAAAGTGAAACTTTAGAAAACATCCAGGCATGGTCAATAATGTACGTGGAATACATTTTTTTCGCACTAACTTTTTCACTTTTAACAATATTTAGTGACCTACTACCATTTTAACATCCTAAAAAAAGAGAAAAAAAAGAAAAAACACATCAAAACTGTTTCTTATACTCTTAAGAACCAGTATCAGATGATAACACTTTGTTTTCTTTTTCCGCCTCTGCTAACTCCTGATGCGTAAAAAAACTCAAATAACTAGCAGCAATTCTCTTCAAATAATACCCTATAATCTCAATCTCACGCGGAGTATACTCAGCCTCAGTTAACGCACAATTAATCTCATGTGCTTTTTTACGTAACTCATCAAGCGAACGACTCCCTACCATAATCTTTAATCACCCTTCTCACTTAAAACATAGATTAGATATAAAAAAACAGCTTAAAACTCTTA
>QMTJ01000182.1 GCA_003651045.1 Thermoplasmata archaeon
ACCTTTGTTATCTTCTTTGTTATAATGTTGTGTTTTGCAAATCATTTTGCAGTAGTTACAAACGAAGGAATATATGCAAATCCATGGTTTTCTTTTGAGTATGATTTCTTCTCATGGAATGATATAGAAAACATATATCAAGTAATTGGATACACAGCGAAGATTTCAGGAGAATTTGAGATTGATGTAAATCCAGATTATGCAATTGTTATGAAGGATGGAACGAAGGTATTACTTTCCAATGAGTTCTCTGTTTGTGGACTCACACTACATGGTTATCAATATCAGCTTGAAAAATTTGATCGGCAAGATGAAATGGTGTTTTTTATAGAGAATAGAACAGGTTTAAGAATGGTAGAGGGGATTGAGGATAGAAAAACTGGAATAATTTATCCTATACTTCCTCTGTTTAAAACAAAGTTAGTGCAGGGGGAGGGATTTGAACCCGCGAACCTCTACAGGAACAGATCTTGAGTCTGTCGCCGTTGACCAGGCTTGGCTACCCCTGCAGTGTTTTTACATCAGATAGAAAAACAAATACTGTGTTTAAAAGTTTGTGTTTTTAAAGTTTTTCATCTCGTGAATTTATCAGTGTTAATAATAGAATACTAGCGGTTAGTGAAAAAAACATTCCAAAAACAAAAGTCATTTCAGGTGAAATAATATCCCATATTAAACCTGCTATTATACTTGATGGTAACGCTACTAGACCCACTAGGGTGTGATATATGCCTAGAGATGTCGAACGGAGATTCTCCGGGGAGAGATCAGATACAAATGCTCGTTGATTCCCATCAACAATAGCATATACAATCCCGTATAAAGCAAATAAAACAATAAACATAGGTATCGAAGAAAACAATGCGAAACCTGCCATTGTAACAGAAAACAAGAGATAACCTATTAGTAAAACTTTTTTCCTACCGATTTTATCAGATAACAAACCAAAGGGTATAGCTAAGCCTGCATAAAAAATGTTAAACACGATATACAACATGATAGGCCCTGCAATAGTCATCTCTTTTGGGAATAAAGTTTGAGTTTTTGATATAAAAAACATGTAGCTAAAATTACTGAGAGAAAAAACAATTGATACTATTAGGAACAACTTAAGAGGTTTAGGTATCGTCTTTATACTTATTTTAAACGTTATATCTTGTTTTTTTCTTTTTATTTCTTTAACAAATAATAATGGGATGAATGAGAGAAATGCGATACATGCTGCGATTAAAATTATGATGTTAAAATTAAGAGCTCCGTACCAGATTAAAATAAAAGCAAGAATCGAACCTATTATAGCACCTGCTGTATCAAGTGCTCTATGTATACCGAATCCTTTCCCTCGTTTTTCTGGCATTGAATCAGCTATAATCGCATCTCGTGGTGCTGTTCTGATACCTTTTCCAACACGTTCTAACCCGCTAAATAGTAGGACATGCTGCCATATAGTTGAAAATGATAATAATAGTTTAAACACTGCAGAGGTTATGTATCCTGAGAAAACAAAAATTTTACGTTTCCCTGTTTTATCTGACCAGTATCCGCAGATGACTTTTAGCAGGCTAGAGATGCTATCTCGTAATCCGCCGATTAAACCTAGTATTACACCTGTTCCACCTAAGGACATGATGAATAATGGTAGTATAGGAGTGATCATTTCGCTACTAGCGTCATTGAGGAAGCTAACGATTCCTAGTAGTATGATGTTTATACCGATGTTTTTGAAACTATTTTTTTTCATTTTTTTAATAGAAATGATTAATTGTTGCTTTTTAAATATATTTATTTTTTTTATTTTGCTATCATAGCACGGAGCCAGTCAGCGACGTTCTCGGCATGATCAGCTATATCATCAACCCAATCCGCGATCTTGAGAAGATGGTAGACATCCATCGGGTCAAGTTTTTTCTCTAACGCGTATATACCTTTTGTCAACTCATATTTCTTTTTATCAGCTTTATACTCTAATTCATGGACTTTATAGATGTATTCTTTTGTCTGCTTTCGTTCACGTTTCACGAAACTTGTTTCAACAAGATCCCGTATATTACTTACTGCGTCTTCCATTGCTTTTACTGTTTTCATAACTATTTTAGCATGATCGATAAATAGAGGTTGTAGTTTTTTTGGAATCTTCGTATGTCGCATATCAAGCATAACAGCAAGGTTTTCAGCATGATCAAGTATTGCGTCTTGTTCACGGAGGGCCCATAAAAATTTTCCTTTATCTACTGGCATAAAAAGCGTGTTAGGGAGATGATTACGGAGGTTGCTTTTAATAAGATCTGCTTCATGTTCAAGTTTGGAAACTTTTTCTGAAATCTTAGAGAAGTCCTTGTAATCCCCTACGTAGTATCTAATGATTCCATCTCCAAGTATATCAATGCATTCTCTAACTTTTTCCATGTGTTCTAATAGTTGGTTAAATGGTGACTTCCTCCGGAATGTTTCTTGTACAGGTGCTCTAAAATGATCTTTTTTGGTCATTTTTTTCTAATTCTCCTCATCCTATTATTGTTCGTAATATTAAAAATATTGCTATGCTTGTACCCGCGGCTATTGGCAACGTTAATAGCCAGGATACAATTATTTTTTTAATAACCCTGAAATCTACTGCTTCGAGACCACGAGCGAGACCTACTCCGATAACAGCACCAACTACAGTGTGAGATGTGGAAATAGGTAGACCCATCTTAGACGCAATAAGAACTGTTGTAGCTGCTCCAAAATCAACAGAGAAACCACGGGTGTTTGTAAGACTCGTAATACGTTTTCCAACTGTTTTCATAACCCTACGACCCCAGGTCATGCACCCTATAGCTATACCAAAGCCTCCTAAGGCTAGAAGCCAATATGGTACTTCAACTTGTGAACCAATAGTTGCTCCTTGAGCTAAAGGTATTATCGATGCAACAGGCCCTATAGCGTTTGCAACATCGTTTGCACCATGAGAGAAAGCTACATAACACGATGTTCCGATTTGTAGTTTCCTAAAGATTCCTTCAACAGTTGCGTAATCCTCAGGGTTTTTTTCTTTTATTTTTCTAAATCTAATGATTTCTACTATTGTTACTATTATAGCAATAGCAACTGCTATGAGAATCCCTGTTTTTTCATCGATGTTATATTTCATGCTAAGTGGTGTTTTTAAAAACAATGAGGAGACAATTAAAAGAGCAGTGAAACCAAAGATTATAGGTCCAACAATTTTTGCTGCTTTAACAGGATGTTCTTTAGCAAAAATTGTTTTAACAATTATTTTGAAAATAAGAAAAGCAAGTATGCAACCAGCG
>QMTJ01000183.1 GCA_003651045.1 Thermoplasmata archaeon
AAAAATAAGTAAAAAAATAATGCAAAATAGAAAAGGAAACTAGGTTAAACAACTTCCAATTCGTTGATTGGTGACTATTATATTATACTCACGAAAAACTATGGTGTTAATCAAAATTCTCTAAGGTCTGATTTTAACTATATGTCATCCCTACTCACCTCTTAAAGTTTTTTGATTTCAATCCCTCTAAGGTCTGATTTTAACGGTCAAACATGTCTAACCCCATTGAGAGTGTATACATGAATTTCAATCCCTCTAAGGTCTGATTTTAACATGAGATGATAAACGATGCTATAGCCCTCAAAGAAGAATTTCAATCCCTCTAAGGTCTGATTTTAACACTCTATTCTACAGAACTTATTGAATACGATACAGAATTTCAATCCCTCTAAGGTCTGATTTTAACCCTGCGAAAGAAAATTGAGCAGATCAAAAACATAATAAATTTCAATCCCTCTAAGGTCTGATTTTAACGATGACGTTGTTCTGTGTATTGCTCTCGACAACCTGATTTCAATCCCTCTAAGGTCTGATTTTAACACTTATCATATCAGCTATTTCAATTGTATGCGTCAGATTTCAATCCCTCTAAGGTCTGATTTTAACTTGGCAGCTGGATCGACTGCCGGATGGAAAATGGCAAATTTCAATCCCTCTAAGGTCTGATTTTAACGCCACCCACCCAAGACCACATTATTCCTATTTCATGATTTCAATCCCTCTAAGGTCTGATTTTAACCAAAACAATGTTAGAACCCACAAAGCAACTATCTATCATTTCAATCCCTCTAAGGTCTGATTTTAACCATACCGCATGTCACAAAGAACACGGGAGACAATGAAATTTCAATCCCTCTAAGGTCTGATTTTAACCAAAGAGCAAGGATCGAATATGAAAATATGCAGAGATTTCAATCCCTCTAAGGTCTGATTTTAACATTCTTGTGCCCGATCCATCAGTGCCTCAGGTAAGGACATTTCAATCCCTCTAAGGTCTGATTTTAACCTTATTATTATGATCGATTTATTGAACGTTATGGACTATTTCAATCCCTCTAAGGTCTGATTTTAACTGGTGGTGCTCCTCAAAGTAGATTGTATTCTCTTTATTTCAATCCCTCTAAGGTCTGATTTTAACCCATTATGTCATCTCCTTTGACCCACTCGCCCTTATATTTCAATCCCTCTAAGGTCTGATTTTAACTTGGATGGTTGTGATTTTGTTTTCATTTTCCATCCAATTTCAATCCCTCTAAGGTCTGATTTTAACTTTGTATGTTTCCATTCTCCGTCCCAATAAGAGCACATTTCAATCCCTCTAAGGTCTGATTTTAACTTTAGCAATCTCAACAGAGGTAGCTGTACTATTTTCATTTCAATCCCTCTAAGGTCTGATTTTAACCTGAGCAGATCACTGCAGGGGTTGTTGAACCGAATGAGAATTTCAATCCCTCTAAGGTCTGATTTTAACCCGTCACGAGACGATAGTAATATCTATTGCACTCGATATTTCAATCCCTCTAAGGTCTGATTTTAACATAAAACCGGTAAGTTGTGTATGGAAAAGTGATTAATAATTTCAATCCCTCTAAGGTCTGATTTTAACAATGCAAAAATTACTGATAGAACCCACACAGAGAACAGAATTTCAATCCCTCTAAGGTCTGATTTTAACGATGCGACAAGGGATAGGTAGAATGACCATCCCAAAATTTCAATCCCTCTAAGGTCTGATTTTAACAATTTTATCGATGTGATCGTATCCGATCAGCATCGAGATTTCAATCCCTCTAAGGTCTGATTTTAACTCAAACGGCATCGGGCGACAAAGTAAAAAAAACAAATGATTTCAATCCCTCTAAGGTCTGATTTTAACGGCTTACCATATCTGTCATGTATCTCACACGATAGTGATTTCAATCCCTCTAAGGTCTGATTTTAACTTGGATGGTTGTGATTTTGTTTTCATTTTCCATCCAATTTCAATCCCTCTAAGGTCTGATTTTAACCTTATTTCTTTGGTGCACCACCCCACTATTACCTTAATTTCAATCCCTCTAAGGTCTGATTTTAACCAATGCAGTTCGGTACGGGAATTCCTCCCCCCGTTCTGTTTCAATCCCTCTAAGGTCTGATTTTAACGCACAGAACCATTTACAGCAACATCTGATAAACCAGAGTTTCAATCCCTCTAAGGTCTGATTTTAACGGTGAAACAATGAGGTTCACAGTAAAATTTGAAGGAACGATTTCAATCCCTCTAAGGTCTGATTTTAACGTCACGAAACAAAAAATCTAATACTTCTTCTACTATATTTCAATCCCTCTAAGGTCTGATTTTAACCTTGCTCGCAAGCTTGGGTTTCATCACGCCATGATATTTCAATCCCTCTAAGGTCTGATTTTAACACTCAATCCAGCTGTGCTTGAGTTGGTGGAATGGGGATTTCAATCCCTCTAAGGTCTGATTTTAACCTCAAAAAAACGTACGGGCGGGAAGATTGAAAATTATTTCAATCCCTCTAAGGTCTGATTTTAACCTTCGTAGTTTCCGTGCCTTCATATAAGGAATTGCCTCATTTCAATCCCTCTAAGGTCTGATTTTAACTCCATTGTACCGTCTAATCCCTATTCGCACTGTAGTATTTCAATCCCTCCAAGGTCTGATTTTAACGCAAAGAGATGATGGGCTCAACTTTTTTTAGAGCGATTTCAATCCCTCCAAGGTCTGATTTTAACTCACTTTAAACGAAGCAAAGCAGAGTTTAAGTGATTTATTTCAATCCCTCCAAGGTCTGATTTTAACGCTGTATCTCCGAAAACGTCATTTAACGCTACCGTTTATTTCAATCCCTCCAAGGTCTGATTTTAACGATGAAGAAGAGTTCGTAGAGATACCTGTTGAGTTGATTTCAATCCCTCCAAGGTCTGATTTTAACCACAGCAGGACGGTAGTTGGTGGCTGTTGCTGGTGCATTTCAATCCCTCCAAGGTCTGATTTTAACAAGGATAAGCAGAGATAATATCATATTCGACGCAATTATTTCAATCCCTCTAAGGTCTGATTTTAACATGCTGGCGAAATGAAGATTGAAAGTCAACGCAATGAATTTCAATCCCTCTAAGGTCTGATTTTAACTTTGAAAAGCTTTTTTCCATGTACATGTACCGTCCAGATTTCAATCCCTCTAAGGTCTGATTTTAACAAGATGATGAAGATGAAGATGAATATGACGAAGAAGATTTCAATCCCTCTAAGGTCTGATTTTAACATTT
>QMTJ01000184.1 GCA_003651045.1 Thermoplasmata archaeon
ACATCTTTGTCACCAGTATAAAGCCACGTGTACCCGCAATGGCTACACTGCAACGGTATACCAGAAGTATTCCTAACACCCATGACTCAACACCAAACTATGTAATCATTTTTTTTGTTTAAAAGTTTTTCTCATTTCCCGCCATTCCCGATGTAGTTTTTTTCCCTCATCCAGTTTATCCTTGAATATTTTTATAAACAATACAAGTTGCAACCGCCAGTTTATCTCCCGTAATTTTGGTTTACCATCAAGGAAACAAACAAGAAAAATCTCATAAAGAGCAATAAGAGGAGCAATGAAAACCTGTATATTTATACGAGGATAAGGATTCCCATTTTCATCTGTTATTATATCCCCGTTTTCATCTTTCATCGGTACCCAGCTATCAAAAACGAAAGCCCATGTGAAAACAATTATCACAACTATAAACACAAAATAATCAAAACGTGTGATACGAATAGGCATAAACTTATATACTATATAAAGTATTTAGTTTTTGCTATGACTAAAAAAACAACTACTATCGCTATAGAAATGGATACCCAACGTAAACTACTAGATATTAAACACGAGTTTGAAAACCATTACCAGAAATGCTTTAGTTTCTCCAAAGTAATAGACCGTCTTTGTGAGGAACATAAACATAACTTGGAGTAAAAAACATGGGTACAGAATATGAGATTAAACAAGCACGGATAACCAACAAATATCGTGATATGCTTATAGACCATTTAGATGTACTTACAATATTGTATCGTGATTTGTTGTATAGGAATATCGACAGCCCAGGTTTAGTCTTGGATAATGATTTATTCAATAAATGTGTATCAGAGATGTGTGTAATACTCGACCATCTTATTCCAAAACTAGAGGGGCAGGGGGATAGGAATGTTAAACTTTTGAAAGAACTTGAGGAATACCGTAACTGGAAGCGTAATCCTATGATGATCAAAAACAATTTTGAGAACAGGGAGAAACTTCATAACTTGTTCAACCTCATACTTCGTTCTTATCACGTGCTTGGTCTTAGTAGTTATTAAGGGGTGATAAAATATGAGTGAAAAAAGAGATAAAATATGTCCTATTATGTCTTTCCGTGTTTTCACGGAATATGAGGATTTTGGAGATGGGTATATTTTTTGTTACCGTGACGAGTGTGCATGGTGGGATAGCGAGAGAGAGAAATGTGGTTTTCTTGTTTCCATCAATCCTTTGATAACTAAGATGAAGGCGATAGAATGATAATACTTTATTATTTAAAAAGAAAATATGGTGAGGAATACCTATATCGTCTTTCTCAAAAGAAACGTATCATTGTAGGGTTTATTGATGGTTTTATTGTTGGTTTTGCGATTATATTATGTTTAAAATTGGTATTGATGGTGGTAAACGGTGGATAGAATACCATGTAGCGTGTGCAGACAATGCAACCGTAAAGGTAAACCCTCTGTTTCTCGTTTCTCTGCATACTGTGATAGTCATGTTAAAGAAGGGATTAGAGTTAATAGAAGTGGTATGTTTCAGCGGATAAAAGATTTCATTTATGCAAAGCGTTATGATGAAGAACAAAAGAATGTGAACGTGACTAAAGGTTTTAGACCAAGTTGGTTTTGGAGATGAAAAAATATGAGTAATTTTAAAAAAAAAATAAACCAAGAAACAAAGTGGATGAAATGGATGAAACAAGTTTTTTTAAACCTAGTGTTTTCTGCGATATGCGTTATTGTACGTTTAACAAAGTTTTCGATGGAAGAAGGGAGTGTAGTTTGAATTATTTAGTCCGTAGTGATATTTGTCCATATAGATAAAAAAGATCAAATGGATGTGGTAGAATGAATAAACAGGATAAACTTACAAAACTTGCTAAGGAACAATACCTAGTCTTGAAAACAGTTTTCTTGTTTTGTGCCACGTTTAGCGCTGTCTATTTTGTATTGTTTTCGAAGACAATATTATCGTTTATTTTCATGTTTATGGCTTTCGTAATCTCCCTTGTTGGTCTAGGTGTAACTGTGAAATCAGAGTATATGGAGATGAAATAATGTATTATATAGATGAAATGATTAGAACGTTTATAAACGTAGGAATATTCATGGTTTTTGTAACAGCTATAACTTTTCTGTATTTCTGGTTTAAAGATTTTTTTGAAAACAAAAAGAGGATGAAAAAATGAATGTTTGTAATTATGCGATTTGTAACATGGTACCATGGATGGTAATAGTTTTAGGAATAAATATAGTTCTCCATCTAATTTTAAAATACAAATTAGAGGATGTGGTATAAAATGAAAAATAGGAAAAAAATTTTTGGAGTTGTTATTTATAAAGAAGGAAGGGAAAAAGAGTTTGAAGAAAAATTAATTTATGCACTAAACCACCCACTGGTTAAACTAACAAAAGGTGATAAATTTCTTGCGTATAGTAGAGAAAAACAAGGATGGATACTATGTCAGTTTAAAGCAGATGGTTTTCTAACATACAAAGATTTTGATAATTTTTTATGGGTCTTGTCAGAAGAGTTATCAAAAAATGATATTGGTATGGTTTTGGGTCATAATGGTGAGGATGGATTTTTTTGGATGGACTATCCAGATAAAAGTAGCGAACTAAAAGAGTTTGATGTTAAAGAAAAAACAAAGGATGTGATGTAGAATGATAGTATTGTATGAAAAACTAGAAGACTATATGGAAAAATTTGAAAAAGCAACCGACAAAACAATCTACATGAAAACAAACAAAACCATAGAAGAAAACAAACTAATAGGCGAAATAATAATCCAGTTTAAACACGACAACGACTACCATATGCTGAAATACCGTGAAGAAATAAAACCAGTAACACTACTACGACAAGAAACCTTCGATGCCATAAAAGAATACATAGACGAGGAAACAATGAAAAAAACAATGGAGAAATACACAAAAACACTTGAACAACTAGACAAAGACATAGAGAAACAAAAAAACCTCGCAGAAGAAGCATTCAAAAAGAAAGGATGCACAAAAATAATAGAAGGAATAGTATTAGGAGGATAGAGATGCGTGTAGTATATGAGTTAGAGGATATTGGTAATTATAAAAAAGCAAGCTGTATAGGTGACCTTCTCAAATACCGTGGAGAAACCATTTACAAACTACGGGAGGGACTTAACAAGATCAAAAATGATAAGGGTATTTCTAGTATGCTCATCAATGCTATGCGTAAGAGTAAAACCATGACAGGTATGACAATAGAAAACCTGATAAATAATCTTGAAACTGGTTCACA
>QMTJ01000185.1 GCA_003651045.1 Thermoplasmata archaeon
CGTTCACGTGGACCGGTACAGATTTTAACGAGACAACCAACAGAAGGACGAGCACGAGAAGGAGGACTTAGATTTGGAGAAATGGAACGAGACTGCCTGATAGGACACGGTGCATCTATGGTTATCAAGGATAGACTCCTTGATGAATCAGATTTAACGGTGAAATACATTTGCAACACTTGTGGACATGTAGCGATACAAGATAGACATGGCGCGTTGCGTTGCCCAGTGTGTGGGGATAAAGCTGATATCTATCCAATTGAGATGAGTTATGCGTTTAAACTCTTGATAGACGAATTAAAATCCTTGGTTATAGCACCTAGGATAAGATTAGAATCACTTGTTTAAAAAAATAGAAAAAAAATTTAGAGAGAGTGTAGTGATATAGTATGGAAAGAACACAAAGTATTACAAAAAAAATTGGAAGTATAACTTTTTCGTTGCTTTCACCAAATGAGATTAGGAAAATGAGCGCTACAAAGGTTATCACTGCTGATACCTATGACGATGATGGTTTCCCTATTCCAATGGGTCTCATGGATCCAAGGTTAGGTGTTATTGAACCAGGTCTTAGATGTAAAACCTGTGGTCTCCGTGTTGGAAAAGATAAATGCCCGGGTCATTTTGGACATATTGATTTAGCGATGCCTGTGATACATGTTGGTTTAGTAAAAACTATACGAGACTGTTTACGTGCTACTTGTAGAGAATGCGGTAGACTTTTGTTAACTGATAAACAAAAAGAAGAGTTTCTACAAGGAATTCAGAAACATAGAGAGGAAGGTAGAGATATAACTTATTTACTGAAACAAGTTATTAAAGAATGTTTAAAAGTAGAAAAATGTCCTAACTGTGGACGAGAAGTAGGGAAGATAGAACTTGATAAACCAACATCTATAAGAGAAAACGGAAAAAAATTAACACCCTCTGAGATAAGGGAATGGCTTGAAAAAATACCTGATGAGGATCTCCCATTGTTAGATATCAATAAAGAGGCAGCTCGTCCTGAATGGATGGTTTTAACAGTTTTACCTGTACCACCTGTAACAGTACGACCATCTGTTACACTTGAGTCAGGTGAACGTTCAGAAGATGATTTAACACATAAACTAGTAGATGTTATACGTATAAATCAAAGACTGCAGGAAAACCGTGATGCTGGTGCGCCACAGCTTATAGTTGAAGATCTATGGGAACTGTTACAGTATCATATCACCACGTATCTTGATAATCAAACATCTGGTATACCACCTGCTCGTCATCGTTCTGGTAGACCATTAAAAACCCTCGCTCAACGACTTAAAGGAAAAGAAGGACGATTCAGGAGTAACCTCTCAGGTAAACGTGTAAATTTTTCAGCTAGAACTGTGATATCACCTGATCCAAACCTTAGTATAAACGAAATAGGTGTACCCATCGAAGTAGCTAAAGAGTTAACTGTACCAGTTAAAGTAACAATGCATAACATCGAATGGTGTAAAAAACTCATACTCCGTAAAACCATGGTATCTAAAAAACCAGATGAATATATACCAACTGTGAACTATATCATTAGAACCATAGGAACAATGAAACAAAGAATCAAAGTCACAGAGAGAAACGCTGAAGAAGTCGCTGAAAAACTAGAACCAGGGGATATTATAGAACGGCAGTTAATGGATGGAGATATTTCTCTCTTTAATAGACAACCTTCTCTGCATCGTATGAGTATGATGGCGCATCGTGTAAAAGTCGTACCCTATAAAACATTCAGGTTTAACCTTAGTGTTTGTCCACCATATAACGCAGATTTTGATGGAGACGAAATGAATCTACATATACTTCAAGGGGTAGAAGCACAGGCTGAAGCTGAAATTCTTATGAAAGTTCAAGAAAACATACTTTCACCACGGTTCGGCGGAGTGATCATTGGCGGGATACATGATCATATCTCAGGATGTTTTCTACTCACACATAAAGACAAAAAAATACCCTTAGACGACGCTATACATATCCTTGGAGCTGCTGATTATAAAGGTAAAATCCCTGTTGTAGAAGAAAACGGGAGGAAATATGTTTCAGGTAAAACCATATTCAGTACACTTTTACCAGATGACCTCAACCTAGAGTTCAAAGCTAAAACATGTTTAAACTGTGAAAAATGTACAGCACCCGACTGTCCATATGATGCATATGTTATTGTTAAAAACGGCGTACTGAAACAGGGAACTATAGACGAAAACAGCATCGGAGCATTCAAAGGAAAAATACTAGATCGCATTATACGGGATCACGGGACAGATGCTGGCCGAGAATTCATCGATCGAGTTACAAAAATGGGTATAAAATCTATCACATTATTTGGTTTCACAACAAGTATCGACGACGAAGATATACCACAGGAAGCAAAAACACAAATCGAAGAAGGAATTGAAAAAGCAATGAAAAAAATCAACAATCTTGTAAAAGCCTATGAAAACAATGAACTAGAAGCACTACCCGGACGTAGCCTAGAAGAAACACTGGAGATGGAAATAATGAGAGTCACAGGTAGAGTAAGAGATTTAGCAGGTGAAATAGCAGGTAGACACCTAGGTTTAAACAACAGCGCAGTGATAATGGCTAAATCAGGTGCACGTGGGAGTATGCTTAACCTTTCACAAATGTCAGGTTGCGTAGGACAACAAGCAGTTCGTGGTGAAAGAATACACCGAGGATACCAGTATCGCACATTACCACATTTCAAAAAACATGATCTTGGTGCACGTGCAAAAGGATTCGTTGCATCAAGTTATAAAACAGGTCTATCACCAACAGAATATTTCTTCCACTCGATGGGTGGACGAGAAGGTCTCGTGGATACAGCAGTACGTACCTCACGTTCAGGCTATATGCAAAGACGATTAATTAACGCTCTAGAAGACGTGAAAGTAGAAAACGATGGAACTGTACGGCATTCCGGAGGAGAAATCATACAATTCATATATGGGGAAGATGGAGTAGACCCAGCTAGGAGTATAAATGGGAACGCTGTAGATGTAAACCGGATTATCGCTGATATAAAAGAGGGAGTCTAAATATGCCTAAAAAAACAAGTTCCAATAAAAAAACTAAAAATAAAAAAGAAACAAAAAAAGATAAAACAGTTGAAAAAGTAGAGAAAAAAGAAAAAACAACCAGCATGAGTAAAAAAACTGTAAACAAAACCAGAGGAAAAAAACAAAAGATACAAGTTAAAAAAGAAGAAAAGAAAGACAAAAAAACCAAGAAAAAAGAAAAACATGTTA
>QMTJ01000186.1 GCA_003651045.1 Thermoplasmata archaeon
AAAGGTAATCTTGTTAAAGGGTTGAAAGAACTCGGGTTCGATGTAATTAGTACAGATATTTTATCTGGAGTAGATTTTCTAAGTTGGCAACCAAAATATAAACACTTTGATTGTATAATTACTAATCCGCCTTATAGTCTTAAAGAAAAGTTTTTAGAAAGATGTTACCAGCTTGGAAAACCTTTTGCTCTCCTCCTGCCTTTGACTACTTTTGAGACACGTAAACGTCAGGAGTTATTTAAAAAATATGGTGTGCAAGTTATCTTTTTTGATAAACGTATTAACTTTGAAACACCTGATGGTAAAGGGTCAGGTGCTTGGTTTGCTACTGCATGGTTTACAAATTGGTTAAATCTTGAAAAAGACCTTGTTTTTGTTAAACTAGAACATCCTAAACAAAAAATAATAGAGGAATATGAGAAAGATTATTAAAATACTTGGGAAGCCTGGTACTGGCAAAACAACAACACTAGCAGACAAGATGTTAGAAAAAATCAACGAAGGACATAGTTTTGACGATATAATGTTTATAACATATAGTCGGAGTGCGTCTAGGGCGATGTACCAAAAACTCTATGAGAAAGAAATAGAACGTAAACAGCTTCGTAACTTTGGCAATATTTATAAACTAGCTAATAAAACCCTTAATCTATCTGATGAAAACTATATAGGGATTGATGATTTCATTAGGTTTTCCAATGAGGAAGGAGTTATGTTCGACCCTAGTATGTTTAATGTCCGTAAACTAAATGAGGTTGACGAATTCGGTTTAAGTGGTGATAGCTCTGCATATGTCGAGGGTAATATTTTATTTAACTGGTGGCAGTATCTTAAATGTGTTTTTGTAACTAATGACAGGATTGAAAAAGCGATTCGTTGCTTCTATGGTTTAAACTATAATCAGCAGAAAACTTTGTCACATCGTTCTGTTGATCATCTTATTAGTCTGTATCAGCTCTGGGAGGATTATAAAAAGTCTAAGAGGAAGTATGAGTATCAGGATATGTTGCAGGAGATACTATTGGAACAGATTGAGTATGTTGATCCTTTTTTGTTTGCTTTTGTGGATGAGGCACATGATTTCGGTAGTTTGCAGATAAAAGTCCTGAATATGTGGTGTAGTGATGATTATGCTCGTGAGGAGTATATCTGTTATGACCCTCTTCAGACTATTTATAGGTTTACTGGTAGCAATCCTAACGTTGTAGCGGGTATAGAAGCTGATGAACATATTGTTCTAGGTAAGAGTTTTCGTGTCCCTGAGAAGCCTTGGATGGTTGCGACACGTCTAGCTAAGTATATTAATGATGATTCTATGGATGGTATCAAACCTAGTGATAAGGTTGGTAGGGTTGTTTTTGTTGATGATTTACTGAGTTTTCTAAAGAATAACAAGTGGGATACAAGTATTAGCACGTTTTTTTTGTTACGTAGAAATGAGGATGTACGTAACCTTATGAACTTTATGGAACGTAATCGTTTCCCTGTGCGTGGGATTGGTAGAACCTACACTATTTGGGATATTAAGTATTTCCGAGATGTTTATAATCTCCTGGTATGCCTTGATAGAGGAATTGTTCCTAGTCGTGAAGAAGTTAGAAGTCTTGTGTTGCGTCTTCCCGCTTCTCTGTTGAAACGTGGTGTTAAACAGGATTTTAAAACTAGGAAGTATAAATACTGGGGTGAGGATGGTAGTGTTAAACTTTTTGAGGATAAGTTTTCTTTGTTTTATGGGCTTTTCCGTGGTGATGTTGGTAGTGTTCACGATGTTAAGGATGTTATTATTCAGCCGAAGGTTAAATTTAGTAATAGCCAGAGGCGTTATTTGTTGAATACAAGTGGTAGGGATTTACTCGCTAGGGATTTGAAATGGTTTGCTGGGACTTTTCATGCTAGTAAGGGTTTGGAGGCTGAGAATGTTTTTCTTTTTGATTACCCGTTGCGTGATGATTGGGAGTTATTGGATGAAACCCGGTTGTGTTATGTTGGTGTTACTCGTACTCTTGATAGTTGTTTTATTATTGGAAATAATGGTGGTGGTTTTATTGAGCAGTTTATCTAAAGATTTGGTGGTTTGGGATTTTAGGGATATAGAGCATAGGGAGTTTGGTTTTAATTTTAAATCTGGTTTTGTTAGGAAGAAACAGTTCAACAGTGTTACTGATTTGGTTGGTTATATTGAGAGAAGTAATCCTTTGGATTGCTTTGTGAGTATTGCGAGATACAATAATCCTGGGAAGATGGAGGGTTGGCTTGGTAGTGACCTGTTTTTTGATATAGACATTAGTGGTGGTGATGTGAATAGGGTTTATAATGAGGCTTTGAGTGTTTTTGATGCTCTCAAAAGTGATTTTGGTCTTGATAATGTTGTTTTGAATGTTAGTGGTAGTAAGGGTTTTCATGTTTTGGTTTTTGATGATGTTATTCAGCGTATGTCTTCTAGTGATCGGCGTGAGGTTGTGGATTATTTGATGGTTAAGTATGATGCGGTTCATATTGATGCTCCTAGTAGTTGTGATATTCATCGTCTCCGTAGGCTTGAGGGGACTAGGAATAGTAAGTCTGGGTTGTTTTGTAAACGTCTTAAAACCTATAATGGTAGTGAGTGAATTATGAAAGTGTTTGAAGAAGGAAATCCATCAATATTTTTTGGTTATTTCTATGTTTTGCTGATTTTTATTGCTGTGTTTATTGCTATACTACAACTTCAGGGGGCGCTTCTTATTATCTGTCTTATTATTTATCTCATATTTGTTCTTTGTTCTTTCTTTTTTTATATTTATGGTGTAAATGGAGAGTGATAAAATATGTTGAATAAACAAAAAGGAAACATGTATCCCTGGGTTACACACACTTGGAATCCCATCAAAGGTAAATGCCCTCACATGTGTAGTTATTGTTATATGCGTAAATATTGGGATAGACTTGGCAACCCGTATCTTGATACAAAATGTTTCAAAGACAATCTCGGTGAGGGTAATACTATTTTTGTCGGTAGCAGTATAGACATGTGGGCTGAAGAAATACCTTCAGAATGGATTACTAAAGTATTAGATTATATCAAAAAATACCCAAAAAACACGTATCTATTTCAAAGCAAAAACCCCGATAGATTTGATTATTTTACGTTACCACAAAAAGTTATTCTTGGGACTACTATCGAAAGTAATAGACATTATAAAATTTCTAAAGCCCCTCATATTGTTGATAGATGGTACGCTATGATGTATTACAAAACAAAAAAAATGATTTCTATCGAACCAAT
>QMTJ01000187.1 GCA_003651045.1 Thermoplasmata archaeon
ATCATACCCTTCTGGGCTGGTCTCTATTATACTTTCAAATACATCAAAAATATTTTTATTCTTTGATCCATATGGTGCTAACCCCATGATTTTACTCTCACCATTGCAGAAACGGTAACCAAGGAAAACAGTGAATGCACCGTAGAAATACCCAAGGCTATTATCAACATTCCAAGAAATCTCTCGTTTGATTTTTTCTCCATCCCAACTCCAAATAACAGTTGAATCCATGTCTCCGATACCATCGATAGTAATAATGGCAGCTTCATCAAAACCAGAAGGATAAAAACAACTGGCAGCATGACACAGATGATGACCTATAAACTCAATATCTGGATAATTATGTTCTCCAAAATAATATCTTAGAAAAGTAAGAATCCTCCTCCGATAATTTTCTTTGTTAATCAAATAATACAAAAAGGAGTTAACGAGAGAACTTTCCTCTTTGAATTTTTTTCTTATTTGTAATCTATACAATAAGCGATTCCAATTCTTAATGCTAAAAACGTTTCTCCTGTATAAATCAGGATCATTGGGTATAATGATACCATCAAGATCTGAAAAACCTATACCGGCCTCATCTAGACAATAAGAGATGCTACGAACTGGGAACATACCAACTGCATGTTTAATTCTCACAAGTCTTTCTTCTTCAACAGCAGCAATAATTTTACCATTCTTTGAAATAGCGGCACTAGTATCATGTATATCAGGAGAAGGAGCAACACCTGCAGGTTTAAAACTCAAAATATAACAATCCTTTTTCATATTAACGTATGAAAAAAGGAAAGAAGAATTTAATAAAAAAAGTTTCTCCATAAAAAAAATAATAAACTTTTTTTCTAATAAAAATTAGTCTCTATCAAATAAATATGCTTGTGTGTTTTTAAGAAACGTAATTTTATACCCTCTTTTCTTGAGGAAATTCTTGGCATATTTAATCTTCCTGTTAACCTCATCTATATCATAAGTATCTCGATTAACTATTTTTTCAATTTTACTGTTTTTTTCACATGAGAAAGGAAAAATATGACCAGAAAAGTTCATTTCATCGATGAAATTTAATGTATCCTCAAGTTCTTCCCTGGTCTCCGTTGGAAAACCTAGTATATAGCAAGTATTTAATTTAACACTAGGTGAAGCTTCTTTTAACCTTAAAATCGCATCTCTTACTTTCTCGGTATTTGAATACCGGTTCATAAGTTTCAAAATACGACTACTCATAGACTGAATAGGTATATCTGCACTTTCTATCTTACCTGTTTTAAAAATGTTTTCCAACTCATCTATATATTTCACAACCCATTGAGGATTAAGACTTCTTAGAATTATTTCATAATCCCCAGGGTGTTCTATAATTGCCTTTAATAACTCTGGGAAGCTTCTACCTATATCAATACCATATGCCCCAGTGTCATCACCTGTAAGTACAAAATATTTATAACCTTGAGAGAGACCATCCTTAAACTCTTTTATACATTCATCAAATGGTTTGCTTTTAAAAGGTCCTACTGCTTTTTTAATTACACAATATGAGCAGTTATTCATGCATCCTCTACAAATCCTGATGTGATAAAGAGATGATCCCCTTGTGAAATATCTATAAAGATTAGAATGTTCACCAAGTAAATATTTTAAAACACGTAATTTAACTTTTGTATATACCTTATCAAGCCATTCTACATTAAAACGTAGTTGAATCAATTCATTTATAAAACCCACCTGCGGTTTATATTCAAACTTAATATTTCCATCAGGTATATCACAAAATCTAATTTTAACATCTGGGAATATCTCATCTATTCTGTCTATATCCTTTGTACTAATTGTTTTTCCATTAAAAATTTTAGCGAGCTCATCTGGTACAATCTCAGGTATACAACCAGCTACTATAAGCTCTGCATCATACTTTTGAAATTTTTTAACATTCTCCAATGAATCCTCTGTTACTTTCCTCAAAAAACCACATGTAATAAAAAAAATGATATCTGCTTTCTTTGGAGTATTCACAATCTCATAATTATTTTTCGACAAATAGTTACAAACTCTTTTCGCATCTAGAAGCCTACGTTCACATGACTCTTGAACATACACATATACTTTTTTCATATCACTTATTACTTTCTCTCAAAATACCATGCATAATATAAATTAGTTTTGCCTTTTTTTTAAAACAAAAATAAAAATACCTCAAACATAATTAATCCATAAAAGAAATGTTTACTTTCCCAATAACTCAATTAGATATATTTCTTTCTAAACTATACTACACACATATACATGTTTGTCTACCTTCTCCACTTAAAAATATTACTTCAAACATTTTTCATATTATAAAATTAAAATTTTTAGTTAGACTACGAAACCTGAAAACCCCTATTTATATTGTAACAGGTAAAAAGAAAAACAATCATGTTACTTCTAAAATATTGTACATAGGAGATAATTCATCACTAGAATACCTCAATGAAATAATTTTTTCAGGTGAAACAAAAAAACAGTTCATTGATGAAATCTTAATCTGGAGTTTTCAGAAAAAAATAAAAAAACTATCTCCCAGTGTCGATGCCATTTTTATAAAAACAGATCGTTTTTTTTCAAATTTTTTAGAAAAAAAAGGATTCATCGTTGTACCTGAATGGATAGAAATGGTGATGGAAAAAAACCTTTCTTCTGATGTTTTTTTAAATAGAGTAAAAAAAAGCGCTAGAGACGATATCAGAAAAGTTAGAAACTATAAATACACATATGAGATATCAACAGATATCAAAGATTTCGAAAACTTCTACCATGATATATATCTCCCTTTTATCATACAGCGTCAGAAGAAAAAAATAATACCTGAAGCTGTAGATTATCATGAGATACGTTCAATATTTGAAAGAGGACAACTTTTACTCGTAAAGAAACAAGATGAGATTATTTCAGGTTCTATAATTCACACATTTGGTAAAACCGCTTTTTTTACATATGCAGGTGTTAAAACCAAACCAGATTATTTAAAAAAAGCGGCTGGTTCAGCTCTTTATTATTTCTTTATAAGGTGGGCAATGAAACAGGGGTTTGATACTTTAAAATTTGGCGGCGCAAGGGCTTTCCTTAAAGATGGTTTATTTCAATATAAAAGAAAATGGGGTTTAAAATGTAAAGTTAGTAATGACATGTTTGGTGTTTTTGCTTTCAAAGCATGTGAGAATAAAACACAATGGGTTAATGATTTTATCGAAAAAAACCCGGTTATATGTTTTGAAAAAAAT
>QMTJ01000188.1 GCA_003651045.1 Thermoplasmata archaeon
AAAAACCCGATGATATAAATTTTATCTTAGGGCAGACTCATTTTATTAAATCAGTAGAAGATATATATGAGGCGATGGTGAGTTCTGTCCCAAACGCTAAATTCGGGATAGCATTCTGCGAAGCAAGTGGCGCTTGTAAAATACGTAGCGAAGGAAATGATGCTGAGCTTAAAAAACTTGCTGAAAAAAATGCTTCTAATATCGGTGCAGGTCATAGTTTCATCGTTTTTATGAAAAACTGTTTCCCATTAAACGTGTTGAATGCTATAAAAAACCTTCCAGAGGTATGTTCTATTTTTTGTGCCACTGCTAACCCTACAAAGGTAGTAATAGCTGAATCAGAACAAGGTGATAAAAAAGGTCGAGGTATACTTGGCGTGATAGATGGTTTCACCCCGGTTGGTGTAGAAAACAAAGAAGATATCAGTTGGAGGAAAAAATTTTTGAGAGATATTGGTTACAAACTTTGATGACCGTATTTACCTAGGAGTGGTACAAAAGCACAGCCACCAAGATTTGTTGTTTTTATTTTGTCATCTTTTTTTTCTAATAGAATAAGTTCACAGATAGTCCTCCCAATGGGTATTAATAGCTTACCACTATTTTTTAGTTGTTCTATAAGTGGAGGCGGGATATCTGGTGCAGCACATGTAACATAAATCCGATCATAAGGTGCATATTCTGGTAAACCTTCTGATCCGTCTCCTTCTATAATTGTTACGTTTTTTATACCTGCTTTTTCTATGTTTTCCTTGGCAAAATCAACTAGTTCTTTTATTCTTTCAATTGAGTAAACATGTCCTTTCTCTCCAACTATTTTTGATACTACCGCAGCGTGATAACCTGATCCAGCTCCTATCTCTAGGATTCTCTGTTTTTCATGGAGATCAAGTGCTTCACACATTATCGCTACCATATGTGGTGCTGATATTGTTTGACCCATACCGATCTCAAGCGGGGTATCGACATATGCATAATTTTTTAAGGTATCTGGTACAAAAAATTCTCGTGGTGTTTCAAGAAATGCTTTTTCTACCTTTTCTGTTTTAATTCTTCCTTCCTTTTTTAAATGCTCAACTAGTTGTTTTCTTTTTTTTTCAAAGCTCATAATTAACAGTAAGGAGGTGTATTGTTTTTGTTGCTAATTAAACTATTTTATTTTTTTTTAGACGGTTTTTTTATATAGTGGTTTTTTGTTTTTCTGTTCTTAGCTATGGTTAAAAGAAGAGCAGTTATAGCACTCGGTGGTAATGCGCTTATAAAAGAAGGTCAGGAGGGGACTATCTATGAGCAGTTTGCTAATACGCGTAGGATTATGAAATCTATTGTTGAGATTATAAAAGATGGTTGGGATGTTGTTATTACCCATGGTAATGGTCCTCAGGTTGGTGCTATACTTTTGCAAAATGACCTAGCGAGGGATGTAACACCTGCTATGCCTCTTGGTATATGTGTCGCTGAGAGTGAAGGACTAATTGGTTATATGATTCAGCAGTGTTTATCTAATGCTCTTAGGAAAGCAAATATCGATAAACAAGTTGTGACGTTGATTACTCAGGTTCTTGTTGATGAGGATGATCCTTCTTTTGAGAATCCTACTAAGCCTATAGGTCCATATTATTCTGATGAGGAGGTTGATGAATTAATACAGGAAGGGTATAAGGTTAAAAAACAACAGGATGGTTGGCGGATTGTTGTCCCCTCGCCTGATCCAAAAGCTATTGTTGAAGGGGAGATTATAAAAAAAATGCTTGATGACGGCATCGTTGTTATAGCATCAGGTGGTGGAGGTATGCCTGTTATTGAAAAACCAGGTTGGGGTCTTGATGGACTTGAGGCGGTTATTGATAAAGATCTTGCATCTGAACGTGTCGCTGAAGCAGTAGATGCTGATATTTTGTTGATTCTTACAAATGTTGAAAAAGTTTATCTAAACTATGGTTCTAAAGATCAGAAACCAGTTGATAGGATAACTTTGGATGAGATTAAAAAGTATTATAAGGAAGGATGTTTCCCAGAGGGTAGTATGGGTCCTAAGATCCTTGCGGCTATTCGTTTCCTCGAGTTTGGAGGAGAAAAAGTTATTATTTCTCATGTTGACAAGGGATGGGAGGCTTTCCAGGGGAAAACCGGTACTCATATAACAAGAGTGTAATAGTTGTTTTTATTAAACCGTCTAGTATTCCTGTTTTTTAGAATTATGGATACATCTGATATTGAAAGACAAATTAAAGAAATTGAAGAAGAAATATTTAATACTCAGAAGAATAAGGCTACTGAGCATCATATAGGTAAGCTTAAAGCTAAACTCGCTCGTCTTCGTCAAGAAGTTGAAAAAAGAAGAAGTACAGGTGGTAGTGGTAAAGGTTTTTCTGTTAAGAAATCTGGTGATGCAACAATTGGTCTTGTGGGTTTTCCTAGTATAGGAAAAAGTACTCTTCTGAATAGGCTTACTGGTGCTAAAAGCAGAGTTGGTGATTATGATTTCACTACGTTAGATGTTATACCTGGTATGATGCGTTATAAAGGAGCAGATATTCAGATTTTCGATCTACCTGGTCTTATCACTGGTGCTGCTGATGGTAAAGGACGTGGACGTGAGATTATATCTGCTATTCGTAATGTTGATCTTGTTTTATTTATTATTGATGCAGAGCATGAGGATCATATTGATCTCATGGTGAACGAGCTTTATAAGGCAGGTCTTCGTTTAAATCAGAAGAAACCAGATGTTGTTGTTAAAAAAACAGGTAAAGGTGGTATAAATGTTACATCTACAGTTAAACTTACAAAACTTGATGAAGAGTTGATAAAAGCTATCGCTTCAGAGTATGTTATAAATGCTGATATTATTGTACGTGAGGATATAACTGAGGATCAACTAATTGATGTTTTCATGGGTAACCGGGTTTATGTCCCAGGTGTTGTTGTTATAAACAAGATTGATATGGTTTCCAGGGAGCAGTTGCAAAAAAAAGTAGAGGAAATTAAAAACCGTGGTTGGGATGTTGTAACAATCTCTGCTCTAAAAGGAGATGGACTTGTTGAACTTAAAGATAAAGTCTTTAGAGAGCTTAGATTCATCCGTGTTTTTATGAAACCTATTGGAAAGAAAACCGATTTCAATGAACCTTTAATTCTAAAAGAAGGTAATACAGTAGAGGATGCATGCCGTAAACTTCATCGTGATTTCAAAGAAAAATTCAGATATGCAACCGTATCAGGCCCCTCTGCTAAACACGATA
>QMTJ01000189.1 GCA_003651045.1 Thermoplasmata archaeon
CTACGTTCTCCTTTTTCTATCTCTCTAATGATCCAGCGTATTTTACGCTGATTCAGCTTCCTCATAAAAGCTGAATCTTGTATTGATTTTTCTAGGAGGAAGTAATTTCGGGATAATACAAAAGAAGGATCGGTAGGAAAAAATTAAAGAAAGGATTACAGTTTTACCCTTCTCAAGTCAAAAAAAACGTATATAAACCCAAAAAATATGGGTTTGTTTCCTGCCCCGGTAGTGTAGTGGCCTATCATCCGAGCCTGTCGAGCTCGGGACTCGGGTTCAAATCCCGGCTGGGGCGTTCTTTAAATTTTACCCCCTATAGTCTTTATAATAAATAATTTTTTTAAAACGATCAAAAGATAACATTCTCAATAAGAAAAAAATAAAGAAAAAATAGAATGTTTTTTTCAGAAAGAAGATTTAGGGAGAGTTTGAAAAATATTTTAGAAACTGCTGATAGAGCAAACGCGGGAGTTCTATGTATTTATAGAATCCATGAAAAGATGGAAAGAAAGATACCGGTCTAGCTGTTTTAATACTTATTGAGACACCTACGTGTATTTCTTCGTTACCATATTCATCATTTGAGTGTATTGTTATCGTACCAGAGTAGGTTTTTCCTTTTTTCATACTACTAGTATCAATTTTAACAGCTATTGTATCCTCTTGTTCCCCGGATAGTATCCCCGCATATTTATCTATTGAAATCCAGTTTTTGTCAGATGACGCAGTCCATTGAAGATCATCAGCCCAACCATTAGGATCATAGGATGCACTGTTTTCTATGGTGAAACTATCAGTATATATTTTACCTCCTCCAGATACTGTTCCAAAATCTATCTGCTGTGGCGTTACATCGATTTTTGGTTTATACTCGCTACTATTATAGCTATCTTTTATTTTGAAACGTATTTTAGCGTTATTGATTCCATCACCTTTTGTCACTATGTAATCTCCATCGTTTGTTGTGGCATCACCTGTTAACTCATCTGTTATAAGGTTATATGTTCCATGATAGATTGCTGCTCTTTTATCTGAGATATCATCATCTTTTCCACCACCATTGTATGCGCTTACATCAGCGAGATCATCCTTACTTATTACATCGTCATCCATGAGTTTAATCGTTATTTCAACCTCTGGATTGTTTATGTTACTCATAAGGTGACCTTGATGTACATTCCATGTATGTTCAGAGTTCCATTTGAAAATCCACCAGCCGCCATCGTTTTCTTTCTTTTTGTTTTCATTAAACTGGTATTTACTGGTAACACCATCGTTGAATCCAACACGGTAATACCATTCTGGCGCTTCTCCACCTCTGGGATCTAACCATGTATCTATCTGATCATAGTCTCCTTCATTTGTTATTTGATCTATTGTCAGAGTTAATGATGCTTTATCTTCATCAGGGTTTATCGGTTCATAACCATCAACGTAGCAAGCAGCATATCCAACATCGCAGCAGCCGTATTCTATTCTCATATAACCGTTTTCACCCCAACTGCTACCCCAGGAATTGCGTAGTATCCATACACCATTTTCACCCTGTGTATCATCCCAGCCTACTAGCACAACAGCATGATTAACTCTTCCTTCTTCATCTTTGTTGAAAACACCACCATTGTATGCTTGGAACGCGGGGGTAACATATACTGCAGCTGAAACAGGACCATGTTTGTATATAGCGTTTTTAATAGCATTAACACTAGGTACACTATTGTCGTCACCTATGAAATGCCATCCGGTGATACGGTACTCATGCGGGTATGGGCAGTTACATGAAGTATCGCTAGCAGTATACGGGCAGTCTTTCTCTAAAACAGCACCACTGTCACCACATTTATCTGTTTTCCATTGGAAATAATCATGAGCCCACCAGCCGCCATCGCAGCCCCAACCGTCTTGGTTGCAACTAACGAGCCATTGTTCAGAGAGGTCCACATCTTCACCTGTATCTATCTTTATAAGGCTTTCAAGAGGAGCAACTGTTCCAAAAGCCCAGCAACTACCACAATGTCCTTGGTTTTTAATTGGAGTGCAACCACCCTGTTCACGCCAATCAAATTTTTTTGGTAAATCAAAAGTTGGAGTATCACATGGATCAAAACGTGCATTAACCCACCAGTCTTCTGGTACTATAAAACCACATAACTCTTCTAATGATCGATCTGTTGCAGAGTTCTTGCCAACAGTAAAAGTCCATCCTTCTTTTTCAGCCTGTTCCTGCAAAAGAGTGATTTCTTCATCAGATAAACCTAAATGTATCCCGTCGTCTTTGTAAACAGTTGTATTATTTGATGATTTTGTTGTTGAGTATGCACCGTTTGCACCAACACCCGCTAAAACCATTAGCAGTATAACCAAAAATGGTATTATTTTTTTATTCAACCTATACTTACCTCCTTATAAACTATTCCCCCTTACACCAATTTTTTTGTAAAATAGAAATAGGACAACTAGTATAAATATTTTTCATTAAAATAATAGAGGAATTTATTAAAATATAATATAGATGATTCTGTATTAAATCAGGAAAAAATAATGTGAATATTTCAAATTCAATGTAAAAACTTAAAAACTAAAAAAAATCAAGGTTAATCACACAATATAGACTGTTTTAGATGATTTTAAATGATATTTTCCAATTATGAAATTTTTACACAATAAATATAAATATAAAATAGCTTTAAACATTTATAATTAGATTGGATGGAGAAGATGAAAAACACTCTAACATTATTAATAGGTTTTATATTTTTCTTCAGTTTTATAATTATCTTCTGTATAACCAGTCAGGGGAGTATTTTACATGTTGGAAGTGGACAAACTTATTCAAATATTCAAGATGCTATAAACGCTGCTAACGAGAGTGATACGATCTATGTATATAGTGGCACGTATAACGAGAACCTTATCGTTGATAAAACCCTCGTTATACAAGGTTATGGTAGTGGAACAAAAACAATTAACGGCGTCGATAGTAACATGCATACAATAAAAATTGAAGCTATTAATGTGAGTATATCTGGTTTCACTATACAGAACGAGATTGGCTCAGCTAACCATTACTCATGTATTTTTTTAAACTCAGTAACAGGTTGTCATATATCCAATAACGTTCTTAAAAAAGGTGAAAATGGTGTTTACCTAGTGAGTTCTGATAGCAACATCATCAACGGGAACACTATAGAAAGTAACAACCAGTATGGTATGATTTTTTCAAACTCTGATAACAATGAAA
>QMTJ01000190.1 GCA_003651045.1 Thermoplasmata archaeon
CGTGATCAGCGGCTTCAGCAAACCAAGTTGGATGTTTTTCCAACGACAGCAAAATATGCCAGTTAGGAAGCCCCGGCATTTATGCATGAGGAGAACGTCGCATGTTTATAATCTTAACGTGTGTCGGTTATATTTTTAGGGTAAGATGAATAAAATAGTTGAAAGATCAAAAATTGTTTAAATTCATGTTACGAGCAGTATTAGGAGGAAGTAAATTAGATGGTTAATAACCGTAGATCTAAGTCGGGGAGTATAAATAGGATTCTTTGATATTTCAAAAGAGGGTGCTAGGAAGACAAAAATTCTTTATAATGGTAATCTTAGCTTATATGCAGCTTGAGGGTTATCTAGATTTTTTGATTGAAAAAGGTATTTTAGAAGAGATGACAGTGAAGGAGGATGGGAATAAATACACGAATGTTAACAAACAGCAGGAAAAACTTAGAAAACAAGTTTTTTCATATATAGAACATAAAAAAAGTGAAAAATGTAGTTTTTTCTACATACCCCAAAATCTATCTGTTTTTCTTTTTATTTCAAAAATTTTATTTAAAACATCTTTTTCATCCTCGTTGAGTACATTCATCTCACGGAGTTTTTTTGCATCTGAACCAGGTATGTCTGTAAAAAGTATATCACCACCTTTTATCTGCCTTCCAACAGTTACACCATCGATAGAAACCGCTACCTCCTGCCCCTGTACAGCTTCCTCCAATGGTTTATTCTCAGATTGAATACCTTTTATCGTCCCAATTACTCTTCCGTCTTCTTTCATAAGCCGTACACCTGTTTTTATACGTCCACCTAAGATTCTTACACCAATCACAGCAGGATGACTTATTCTAAAAACATACTCTGGTAAGAATTTTATCATCCCTGGATGTGTAAACTCCTCTCTCCGTGCGCGTTCCAACTCTGTTTTTTTCTTTTCAACCCATTCATCATAGTCTTCCATTATCGTATAAATTACATCTTTGTTAAAAACCGTAACATCACTGTTTTCAAGTTCTTCCCTTGCCTCTGGGAGAATTTTCACATTAAAAGCAAAAATAACCTTATTCAAAGGATCAAGTGTTGCATCAGCTTCTATGATATCACGTTTTGAAACATGTCCTATTTCCGCTTTACGAATCTTTAGCCCTTTTTCACGTGACTCCTTAATCAGAGCCTCAAGTGAACCAATTGTATCTGCCTTGATTATTATTCCTTCTTCGTCTAACTCAAAATCAATCTTCGTCTGACTTTTAACCTCCTCCAGAACTTCTTCAAGGTTATCTCTTACAACACGAAAAGGAGCACCTGGTACAACCTTTTCGAGATCTGGAGAAGATATCTTAATCCCACACGCTGCATGTACTTCTTTAACACTATCAAAACGTTCACGTGGATCACGAATCTCATCAAGTGGTTTAGGCTTCAAAAGAGCTTTAATCCTTGTAACAACCGGTTCAGACTTAGTACCAATAACGATTTTATCATCATCCCTGAGAACACCATTATAAATTATTACATCTATCGTTGTACCTAGACCAGTTTCCTCTTTCACCTCTAAAACAGTTCCCTTAGCTGGACCAGATTCTATACTAAGTTGATCCTCAAGGAAACGCTGAGCGAGACCAACAAGAACCATAAGAAGCTCAGGAACTCCTTCACCAGTTTTAGCAGAAATAGGGATAATACCAACAGTCTTTCTAAAATCAGCGATGTTAAAATAAAGATCTGCATTGAGTTTCTGCTCAGAGATTGTCCCAATTATTTCATATATTTTTTCTTCAAAAATATTCTTAACATTCACCCTCTGTTTATCAATACGGGTCTTCGCCATGGGATCCTCATATCTCTGCCAACCAGAAATAGCATCAATCTTATTAACAGCAACAATAAAAGGTGTCTTATACTGTTTCAAAATCTTTATAGACTCATAACTCTGAGGTTTAAAACCCTCATTGATATCCACAATAAGAACAGCAAGATCAGCAAGAGAACCACCACGAGCTCGGAGAGTAGTAAAAGCATGATGACCTGGTGTATCAATAAAAAGTAAACCTGGTAATGTAAACTTTTTATTTTTCAAAAGCGAACCACAAACCTGATAAATAGCATCAATAGGAACCTCAGTAGCACCAATATGCTGAGTTATAGCACCTGACTCACGAGCAGCAACCGTTGTACCACGTATATAGTCAAGAAACGTAGTTTTACCATGATCAACATGCCCTAGTACACTCACAATCGGCTGTCTAATATATTTAGAGGAAGTAGACATTAAAGATTTCACCTGACCGGTTAATAAAAAACTCCCTTTTTAATATTTATCAATGAAATCTAAAAAAGTTAGATTCTCTTTTACAAAAAACAATCCTACCGCGCCTACTTTGCCATTCAGCATAGAAAGGATCCATAGTAATTATTTTTCCATTCTCTGTTTGTATAATATACTTCCACGTCATCATCTTGTCCAAACTCTCCTATACCTACCATAGTGATTATACGTCTAAATAAGAAAAACTCCTCTCTTGTTTATATTTGTAAAAACAAGGTCATTAAAACTATTGAACCAAACACCTTCTTACTAAAATTGATACTAATAAAAACACATTTTGTTTAAATAACAGATATAAGCGATAAATTTAATAGTATAATAAAATATTTTTCATTTGATAATAGGTGATATAGATTCGTATAACAAATTTCATAATCATATTATTCTTAGTCTTCATTTTGATTTTTTCTTCTTTTTTAACGATATATAAAATCGATAAATATAAAGAAGAAAAACACTGCGATATTCAACTCTATAGGATCACTCTTGGTACTCATACTAACTCTGTTTTTCATCCAGATATTAGAATACCTGACGACTACAACACAATACAAGAAGGTATAAACAATGCACACCCTGGGGATACAATATTTGTGAGATCCGGGATCTACAAGGAAAACATTATTGTAAATAAAGAAAACCTACAAATCATTGGCGAAAACAAGTACCATACCATACTTGATGGTGACAAAAAAACACACGTAATTGATATTGTTTCATCCAATGTAACAGTTAAAGGTTTTACTATAAAAAACGGCTGGAATAAAAACGAATATCTCTGGGATATATCTGGAGTAAAAATAAATGCATCTAATATAAAAATAATAAATAA
>QMTJ01000191.1 GCA_003651045.1 Thermoplasmata archaeon
AACACAGAAGGTTTACGCATACAAGTTCAGTGGAAAAAGGTATGATATCGGAGATAAGCTTGGTTATATAGAGGCGATCATTGATTTTGCACTGGAAAACAAAGAAATTGGAGGAGATGTTAAAAGATACATAAAGAAGATAGTTGTTAGTTAAAGAACTGTTTAATAGTATCCACAATATAGTTGAGTTGTTCCTCAGTTAACTCTGGATAGACAGGGATTGAAAGAATCTCATCTGCAAGTTTTTCAGATACTGGGAAATCACCTTTTTTAAATCCAAAATTTTTATAAGCTGGTTGTAAATGTAATGGGACTGGATAATGTATACCGGTGCTGATGCCTCTTTCTTTCAAGTAATTCATAAGTTTATCACGTTTTGTTGTTCTGATAACATACATATAATAAACATGCTTAGCTCCCTTCACTTCAACAGGTGGTTTAGTTTCATCTGGTAGATTGTTGTTGTAAAAAGCCGCATGTCTTCTTCTCAATTCTGTCCATTTGTGAAGGTAACGTAACTTTACATTTAATATAGCCGCTTGCAAGGCATCTAAACGATAATTATATCCTTCCATCAAATGTTCATACTTGCTCACTCTACCATGATTCACCAACAAACGCATCTTTTCAGCTAGTTCATCATTATTTGTTACAACAGCGCCACCATCACCAAAACACCCTAGATTTTTTGCTGGGAAAAAACTGTAGCTTGCAACATCGCCATAAAAACCTGGTTGATGACCATACCATTCAGCAGCATGAGCTTGAGCAGCATCTTCAATCAGGAAAAGATCATGGTCATCAGCTATCTCCCTAATATGTTGCATGTCAGGCATCTGACCATACAAGTGAACAACAACAATAGCCTTTGTCCTTGGTGTAACCGCTTTTTTCATTTGATCGATATCAACCAAGGCGGTATCCTCATTTACATCAACAAACTTTATTGAGCCATTAACATAGGAGATGCATTCTGTTGTTGCAATAAAGGTGTTTGGAACGGTTATAACCCTATCACCTGGTTTTATACCTATTGCGAGTAAAGCTAAATGAACCGCTGTTGTGCCACTTGAACAACCTATAGCATGTTTTACCTTACAGAATCTTGCAAAGTTTTCCTCAAAACTTTTAAGATAAGGTCCCATTATAAATGCAGAATCTTCAATAACATCCTGAATAGCTTTATCTACCTCATCTTTTATAGAACGATAGTTTGCCTTGAGATCAACCAGCGGTATACTAGTCATAAACTTTCTCTCCTGTTGAATATATAAGATCCTTAGTATTTCCTATTATTTGAGCAGGGTTTCCTGCTACTACCTTACCAGCTGGTACATCCCTGGTGACAACACTCCCTGCGCCAACTAATGCATCATCACCAACCTTAACCCCCGGGAGTATAGTCGAGTTAGCACCTATTTTCGCATTCCTGCCAATAACAACCCCTTCAAGGAACTCCTTTGATCTCAAAGACTTAGGATACTTTGCATTTGTCAAAACTACATTTGGCCCAACCCAACACCCCTCCTTGAGTATACAGTATTCCGGGATAAAAGTCTGAGAATGAATCCTTACATTATCCTCAATTTTTGTTTTAAACTCTACAACAGTTTTTGTTCCTATACTAACATTATTCCCGATAATATTTTCCTCTCTAATATTCACATTATTACCTGTCTGAAAATTATCTCCAATTTTGTTACCCGCGTAAATAACACTATGTGATCTAATCAAAGAGTTATCACCTATAATCGTCTTTAATTCTCCATCTATCTTTCCTTTAGGTGGCATACCAACTAGTACATATTCTTCAATTACAACATTCTTACCCAGCTGCACATTTTTATAAATCTTCACAGTATCAGATACACTGCTTTTCATTTCACCTTAATCTCCTTATTTTCCTCTGCTGACTTAATCAGTAATTCACATATTTTAGTTGTATCAATATTTTCCCGTCCACTGATCTCACTCGGAATTAAACCCATTTCTTTGTGTTTTTCAACAAGTTCTATGAAATATTGCAACTCATCTTTCAAAGGTTCATTTCTTATTATTTTTTCCTCTACTGGATCTCCACGTATAACTTCATCATATGATACTACGATAGGATATCGTATTATCTTTTGATTTAAGAAATCTACGTATACCTTCTCTCTCTCTGCAATAATCCACATATCTCTTTTTTTCTCAGGATGTACGCAACTCAACTCAATATTCGCAAAAAAATCTTTGTAATCCAATATTGCCATTGCTGAATCCTCAAAATCTTTGGATAAAAGATTTTTCTTTTTTGTATAAACCTTAACAGGCTTCTTACCAAAAATAAAAGTTATAATATCTATTGCATGTACCCCTAGATTAAGTATTACTCCTGAATCTTTACGTGGTGGCTTGGTAGAATGAATATATCTACATGTGATGTACTGTATTTCTCCCACATCTTTAATTAGTTCTTTAGCTCTTCTAACTGCATTATTAAACCTAAAAAGATAACCAACAGATAATATCAAATTATTTTTTTTCGCAAGAGTAACAAGTTCTTCACTCTCTCTAGTGGTCAAAGCAATTGGTTTTTCAACAAGTACATCTTTATTATTCCTAAGGCACTCTTTGACTATTCTAAAATGGGTATCCGTAGGAGTAGCAACTGTTACAGCATCTACTCTTTCTAATAATTTGTGGTAATCATAAAAAAATTCAGTACCATACTCCATAGCTAAATCTTTTTTCTTTAGATCCACATCAGATATCCCAACTAGTTTGCATCTAATTTTTTTAAAAGTCTTTACATGATTTAGACCCCATTTCCCTAGACCAATCACTCCGGCTTTTATCATGAGATATCTTCCACTTGATATTATAGATAACTTTATTAAATTATGGCATTTAAGCTGAAGTAAAAAATATTAGGGATTAAAGATTTCCCGTTTTGAAATCTTTAATATTTTATTTCCATCACCACCTCTTTTTTACATGCCCATATAATGGTCTACAAACTGGAAACCCCTGCCTTTCTAGGTTTCCAGTTTCACTTGTTAAACAATATAGGTAACATTAGTCAGATGTTCAAAAACACTTGTTTTGAACACGTATCAACGCAGCGAAAACCAAGGAAAGCATAGTCATACCTACACGTAATAAAAACTGTTTC
>QMTJ01000192.1 GCA_003651045.1 Thermoplasmata archaeon
CATCAGGAGACTATTGATAATATTATGATTAAACTCGATGGTACTGAGAATAAAGAGAGGTTTGGTGCGAATGCTATTCTACCGGTTTCTATGGCTGTAACTAAAGCTGGTGCTGCTTCTAAAAAACTGCCTTTGTACCAGTATATCGGGGAGTTGTTTGGTGTGATTCCTCATCTACTTCCTCTCCCCATGTGTAATGTTATAAATGGTGGTAAACACGCGGGTCAGGAGAACTCTATTCAGGAGCATATGCTTATGCCTACTGGTGCTAAATGTTTTAGTGAAGGTATACGTATGGTTTCAGAATGCTATCATCATCTTGCAAAGCTTTTAAAAGATAGGTTTGGTGCAGGTGGTGTCTTGATTGGTGATGAAGGAGGTTTTGCCCCGGTTCAGATATCTAATGTAGAAGAGAGGCTGGAGTTGATGCTGCAGGCTGTGGAGAACGCTGGCTATACTGATTTGTTGAAGATTGCTTTGGATCCTGCATCTAGCGAGTTTTTTTATGATGGAGTATATAAGATTGGTGATAAATCCTATTCTGGTGGAGAGTTAGTTGATTTCTATGTTGATTTATCCAGTAGATATCCTATTGTTAGTCTTGAAGATGGACTTGCAGAGGATGACTGGGAGTCTTGGGTTGAGTTAACAAAAAAACTTGGTACGAGGATTCAAATCGTTGGTGATGATCTTTTTGTTACTAACACAAAAAGGATACAAAAAGGTATAGAGTTAAATGCTGCTAACTCTGTCCTCATCAAACTTAATCAAATTGGTACTGTTACTGAAACACTTAACGCTATTAAAATGGCTCATGATCATGGTTGGACAGCAGTCGTTAGTCATCGTAGTGGTGAAACAGAGGATAGCTTTATCGCAGATCTTGTTGTTGGAACTAGTTCTGGGCAGATTAAAACTGGTGCTCCTGCTCGTAGTGACCGTAATTCTAAATATAATCAGTTGTTACGGATTGAAGAAGAACTTGATGAAAAAGCAGAATACCCTGGTGTTGATTTCCGTCTAGATCAACTAGCGTAAATGTTTTATTACATTTATAGATATGTCAAGGCATCCTCAGTAATAAAAAACTTTGGGGGGTTAGTTGAAATATGGTTATGAAAATATTAATCACTGATAAAACAGCTGATGAAGCGATACAGGTTCTTAAAGATGAAGGTTACGAGGTTTACTATGAGGAAATGGATCATGATACCCTACTAAAAGCGGTACCAGAATATAACGGTTTAATGGTACGCAGTCGTACAAAAGTTACCAAGGACATAGTAGAAGCAGGAGCAGAAGGGAAACTAAAAGTTATTGGTAGAGCAGGTATTGGTGTTGACAATATTGATATAGAAACAGCTGCAACAAAGGGTATAAAAGTTGTGAACTCTCCAACTGGTTCAACAAAGAGTGTGGCAGAGTTAGCAGTTGCACATATGCTTGCTCTTGCTCGTTTTATACCAAAAGCCGATTCTTCTATGAAAAAAGGTGAATGGATAAAGAAACAACTTAAAGGTACTGAGTTGTATGGTAAAACACTTGGACTCATTGGTTCTGGTAACATAGCTCAACATGTCGCTAGGATTGCAAATGGTTTAGGTATGAATGTACTAGTTTATTCCCCACATTGTACAGATGAAAAAGCAAAACGCATGGGAGCAGAACATGTAACTTTTGAGGAGTTGCTTAAGCAATCAGATTTTGTGTCTCTTCATATACCACATACTAAAGAAACACATTATCTTTTGAATGAAAAAACACTTTCTCTTATGAAACCAGGTGCCTATTTGATAAATTGCGCACGTGGCGGTGTGGTTGATGAAAACGCATTGTATAACATTCTATTAAAAGGTGGTCTCGCTGGTGCAGCAATTGACGTGTTTGAAACTGAACCACCAAGTAAGGAGAATAAACTTTTGACATTAGATAATGTTATTCTCACTCCACATCTTGGTGCTAATACTAGAGAAGCGCAAATAAACGCTGGTACAATATGTGCCAAACAAATAATAAAAGTGTTAAATGGTGAAACACCTGATTTCTGGGTTAATAAAAACTTGATGATGCAGAAGGAAAAAATATAAAATCATTAGAGGTTTTTCTTTTAAACAATTAGGGTTATGAAAAATCTTGAAAAAATAGTAGAAAAAATTGAGAAAAACATAGATGATAAGGATAAAGTTCGTGAGCAGGCTTTAAGAGCAGCTCGTGAGATAATCATTGGTTGTAGAAAAGCTATTCAAAGTATTCATCAGAGTTTGATGAGAGAAGCTAAAAATAATATTAAAAAATCATCTGTTAAATTACAAGATCTTTATACTTTAACCAAAGAGTATCCTGATTTGTATCACGCTGGTTTTATTGAAAATGCTGCTCAAGAGTTTGTAGAAGCATCTTGTCTCTATAACATTATGCAAGGTAGGGATTTACCAGATCCTGATGAATTACAAACCACTTATACTTCGTATCTCATGGGTCTTTGTGATCTAGTTGGTGAACTTAGAAGGAGTGCTCTTGATTCTATCCGCGCTGGTGAACAAGAAAAAGCAGATGAGTTTCTCAGTATGATGGAAGAAATATATGACGTGATTATTCGTTTTGATTACCCGTCGGGTTTGATTCCTATAAAAAAGAAACAAGATATGGTACGTGGTTTAATTGAGAGAACACGAGGTGAACTCGCTGTAGCTAGTTGCGAGAGACGTATAGAGTATCATACTGATGAATTCCGAGGGTTACTTGATGATGTTAACGGGTACAAAAAAAAGAAGAAAACAAGTAAAACCCGTGGAGAAAATAGTGAGTTAGATATTGATAAAATCTGGTAAAAAAAAATTGAAACAATTGTAGATTTGCATAAAAAAATTATAGGTTGGTTTTCTTTCCGATATAGTTTTTTTCATTTTGGATTTTATATGGGAAATGTTTATATACTAAATTAGTCAGAGTATACCATAGAAAGGTTTGTTGTGTTTGGTAAGGAGAAAGAAAAAAATGATGATTAAAAATTTGTAGACGCTGCCCAAAATTGACATTCTCACAGAAACAAATATATATCAACAAGATAAATATATAAAAATTGATAATATGAAAATATTGCTATTATCTCCTCA
>QMTJ01000193.1 GCA_003651045.1 Thermoplasmata archaeon
ACCTGTTACCTTTTTTCCAACGAAGACACCCGTGATCTCATATGTTGAAACCATAGGGATACTCATCAAAATCAAACAAAACAGAGAATAATATATTACAAATAGTTTATTCACAGTTGTTTCTACCTCCCTTATTTCTTCCGGTTTATGTAGTAAAAAACCTTCTTCTTTCTACCAATTTCTTTAACTAATAATACTCAAGCAGTATAATATAATTTACCTTCTATTAAATTTTTTTAGTATACCCTTGTGAATAAAAAAACTTTTTTTTGACCACAACCTTTAAAACAGGGTTACAATTGCCTAAAATAAAAAAAATATATGTTTATTTAAAAAGAAAACAAAGTTTTTTTGGTGAAAACGAAAAATGATAGAAAACAAGATAGTACTACCTGGTGACCAAGTTTCTACTTCTGAAGAATTATCACCAGGTGAAGGCACATTTGAAGAAGATGGTATAATAAGAGCAGCTAGATTAGGTGTATTCTCTATTGACAAAAAATTTAAAAAAGCCCTGGTTAAACCTTTAACTAGTATCCCTGTTATGTTGAAAAAAGGAGATATAGTTTTAGCTGAAGTCACTTCTGTTAGATCAAACATGGTTATAGCAAATGTTATACATGTTGTTGGTGAAAAAAGGCAGATTTCTGGTGACACAAATGGAACGTTACATGTATCCGAGATATCCAAAGGATATGTTAAGGACCCGTCATCTGAATACGCCCCTGGGGACATTATCCGAGCAAGGATTACTCAGGTTAAACCAAGTTTACAACTTGAAACCCGGGGGAGAGAACTTGGTGTTATAAAAGCTATGTGTACAAGATGTAGGCATCCTCTTGTTAGAAAAGGTAACATACTGGAATGTGAAAACTGTAGAAACCGAGAAAGAAGAAAAACCGCTATTGATTATGGAGAATACGATCTCAATAAGTTTTAAGATAGGTTAATGAATACCAGAGGGGGTGTGAAATCGTAATATGGAGTTGAAAACTATTAAAAAAACAAGCAAAGAACTCGAGTTAGAAATCGTTGATGAAAACGAAACTATTCTCAACCCTATAATAGAGGTTCTATTGCAGTATGACGAGGTAGATTACGCCTCATACATGTGTGATCATCCTGATTCAAATAAGAGACGACTATACATACGGGTTAAAAAAGGTGACCCTAAAGCTGTTCTAGTTAAAGCAGTTAAACAACTTGAAGAAGAAGTTAAAAATTTCCGTAAGAGTTTTGAGAGTAAGAGTAAAAAGTAGAATGAAAGTTTTAGATGTTGAAAAAAACATTGGTATCAAGGCTTTCATTACTCCTTTTAATGGTATAGGTGGTAAACTAAGGACAGTTCCTGAGGACTTCGTTGTTTATGAGGTTTCTAGTTACCCTCCTAAGGTAGAGGATGGTAAATATGCGATTGCTAAGGTTACAGCAGTTTATTGGGAGACAAATTTACTCATACGTGAGTTATCTAAAGAGTTACATATTTCTCGTCAACGTATTGGTTTCGCTGGTACAAAAGATAAACGTGCGAAAACAACTCGTTTAATGTCCTTTTATAATATCCCTCTTGAAACGTTGTCTAATGTTAAACTTAGGAATGTTGTAATCGAAGAAATATATCGTTCTGATCGCCCTGTAAGAATCGGTGACCTTTTTGGAAATAAGTTTGAAATAATTATTAGAAACCTGTCTCAAGATGTTAAGTTAGAACACGTTGAAAAGATTGCTTCCTATATAACAAGTTACGGTGGTTTCCCTAATTTTTTTGGAGTACAACGTTTTGGTATTGTTAGACCGATCTCGCATATAGTAGGGAAACATATTATCAAAGGTGATTTTGAAAAAGCTGTGATGAGCTATATCGCTAACCCGATGGAGGGTGAAGACAAAGAAATCTTTGTTTTAAGGAAAAAACTACAGGAAACTAGGGATTATGCTGAAGCATTGAAATCTTACCCGTTTTCTTTGTATTTTGAAAAAGCTGTTTTGAATAAACTGGTTTCTAACCCTAGTGGTTTTGTTGATGCTCTGAAAGTGTTACCTAGGAATCTTTTAACTATGTTTGTTTATTCTTATCAATCTTATCTATTCAACAAGGTTTTAAGTGAACGTATAAAAAAGGGTATACCGTTGAATGAGGCTATAGTTGGTGATATTGTCTACCCTATTCGTGGAGGAGTTATCGAAGAACGATGTATAAAGGTTAAAAAGAGTAACTTGGAAAAAGTGAATAAACAGGTTTCAAAAGGTAAAGGCGTGGTAACTGGTTTATTATTTGGATATGACCCTGTTTTTTCTGATGGTGAAATGGGTGAAATTGAACACAGCGTGATAGAGAGTGAAAAGGTTAACCCAAGGGATTTCATCGTACCAGATATTCCTTTTGTTTCTTCTTCTGGTTCAAGACGTGCCTTGTTGGCATCTGTTAAAAGACTTGATTTTAAATTAATTGATGATGAAATGAATCAGGGTAAGCAGGCTTTATTTTTAAAATTTGAACTTAACAAGGGGTGTTACGCTACTTGTCTTCTGAGAGAGTTTATGAAAGCAGATGACATTAGAAACTACTAAAAATATGTATATTAAATAACACTAATGTAAAAAAATGATTTTTTATACTCTTGCTATCTGATTCTAACTCATCTGAAACAATATAATACCCCGGTTTTTTGGCTGATTAAGAAGATAATAACCATTTCCACAGGGGGATGCATCTTATTATTTTATTATTCTTTCTGATTTCATCTTCATAATCCCAAGTAATTATTAACAAATCCTTACAGTTCAACTCATCACTTGCTTTTATCAATGATTTGATCTCTCTTTTATCTATTTCGTCTTTTCCAGAGGCATAGGTAACTTGGATCAATTGTTTAATCGTTGTACCTTCTTTCAGGAGAAAATCTATTTCGCTATCTGCAAACTTGAGATAGAAGAACTCAACCAGAGGATTTTCATTTTTCTTCCTTATGAGATCCAACAAAACGATGTTTTCCATCAACCTACCTTGATCTTGAGAATATCTCGCTATTTTGGTTAACCCCGTGTCGCATAGATAGATCTTTTTTGGCCAACTTTCTCTCAGATGAACCTTAA
>QMTJ01000194.1 GCA_003651045.1 Thermoplasmata archaeon
AAGATTCCTTTAACAGACCAGAAATAAAAAGGTTTCAAGAAAGAGTAATTAAAAGATACAAAAAACCTGTTTCCACAAAAATATTATTACTTTTACCCTGCTCCGCAAAAAAACCCTATTCCTTTTCTAAATCACATAAATTGTTCAGAGAAAAACTAATGTTATCAGGTAACCCCAACGTTGTTCATGAACTAATAATCACCTCACCAATAGGGATCGTCCCTAGAGAGTTAGAACTTGTTTACCCTGCCTCCTCATATGATATACCAGTTACTGGCATCTGGGATGAAGATGAAAAAAAAATGATAAGAGAACTACTAACAAGCTATCTTAAAAACAATAGATACGACAAAACCATAGCACATCTACCAAACAACATCATGGAGTTCATAAGAGATTTACTAACAGATCCTATAGAAACCTGCATAGACAAACCAACTTCAAAAAAATCCTTAGAAAAACTTTCTACAGTCTTAAAAGAAAACGCAAGCAACTATGAAAAAATAAAACAACAAACAAGAAACTTTGAAAACATAAAAACAATAGCGATGTACCAGTTCACCATAGACGTAGCTGAAAAACTACTAAAAAACTCTACAATAAAAGGAAAATACCCACAGTATAGGATAATGCATAACAAAACACAACTAGGGATGCTGGTAAAAGAAAAAGGAATGATAACGTTAACACTACAAGGTGGAGAAAGAATAGCCTCCACAGGTAAATACTATGTAGAAATATATGATGATTTCACATTAAAAGGAACGCTCTTCGCTCCAGGTGTCAAAGATGCAGACCCAGATATTAGACCTGGAGACGAAGTAGTAATACTACAAAACAAAAAAACCTATGCCGTTGGAGTAGCAATGATGAACGGCGAAGAAATGAAAAAAACCTTAAAAGGCATAGCAGTAAAAACTAGACACCATCTCTAAAAAAAGTTTTTAGAAACGTTTAAGAGGTTTCTCACTACCGCAGAATGGACAAGAAAACACACAAACCCCCTGGTACAAATCAGCTCCCTCAGCCCAAATACTAACACCCTCACCACACTCGGTGCATTTAAAACTCGCTTTCATTGACTTCTTCTCAGGTACAGTTTCTTCAACAACCCGAGGTTTAGAAGGTATAACCCCGACTACGCCACAATCAGGACAAGTCAACCTCACAGGTTTCTTATTATTACTCTTCGATTTTTTAACAGCAAAAACACCACCACAAACCGGGCATTTAAAATGAAACAAACCACCCTTAAGTGTTTTTTCAAACTCCTCCACAGTACTAACTATAGATTTTTTTTCAAACCTAAACAACACACCTATGATAAACAAAACAATAACCACAATATACAAAACAAGTAAAACAACCATCCAACCTTTACCAAAAACCACATCAAATATAGACAACACTAAAACCCAAAACGCAACCACCAGCAGCAGGTTAAACAACATATGGTTTTTAAAAAACCAATTCACCATCTCATCCTCCTACCAATATAGGATAACAATAACACTATAAGGAATAAAACAATAGACATAACAACATACAAGCTATTGTTTTTCAACCTAACACCCATGTTTTCAAAGAAAACATCACGTAACGGGTTACTACCACCCCTGTACTCCATTAGGTTACTAAGACCATCACCATCAAGATCACTATCTGCATCAGATGGATCCATAGGATCTAGACCATACCTCTCCTCCCACCAATCTGGTATACCATCGTCATCCATATCATCAATGTTTCTCGTGATCCAGAATTTTTTCTCCTCGGTTTTAACCTCATTCCAGACTTTATCCCTCACTATTATATAATAAGTATACACACCAGAAACACTATATATATTTTTATATACATATTTGTTGTTGGTTTCATAGGTCATTGTTTCTTCAGAAACCGAACCTGTCGGGGAGATAATTTTCACTCTAACACTACTTATACCAACGTTATCAGATGCGAAACAGGATATGTTAACATAGCCACCTACGACTTGTACACATGGGGTAGCAGTAAAAAAACTCACTACTGGAACTGTGGTATCTTTTTTAACAGTGAAATTACCTTCAAATGTTTTATCATTTTGATAAAATGAGATATCAACCGCTTTTATAAGAAAATGATATACTCCTACCTCCCCTGTATCCTTGTATATATATTTGAATATATCATCAGATGTTTTCACCATTGGTTGTTCTCTACTCTCGTCAGAGGGAGTGGTTATATTGATTGTAACAGTTTTAAGCCCAGTATCATCTACTATTTTTGCTGTTATTGTAACAGTATCACCCTCCTCTGGAGTATCTGGCTGAACGTTAACTAATGAGATAACAGGTGGGTTTTTTTCATATGATCTCACTATCAAGTCTTTAGATGACACATTCTGGTTATTCCAGAGATTTAAATCTCTTTGATCCTCTAACACGATTATTTTCACACCAACCATCCATATACCAGCTTCTGATTTATTCCAATGCAAGCTAACTTTACTAGTAGAGTTACCTTTTACACTTATCATCTGACTATCTTTTTCCCCGATATATTTCATAACCCTAGGACCATTTTTAGGGACACGCTCAATATAGAGTTTAACAATATAATCAGAGGCGTCACCTAAACCCTGGTTTTTCACGAGTACATCAATTTTTACTCTATCAAACTCCATTACATCATCAACTGGAAGAATAATGTTTTTAACAACTAAATCAGGCCATTCATGTACTATCATTTGAACGCTCATGTTATTGTTATCCTCATTTGATTCATCAACCATGTTCAAAGGATCAACCCTTACTACTACGTTAAACTCACCAGATTTATTAGCAAACCAGTTAAAACTAATACTCGTGTTAACCTCTTTTTTCAAAGAGACTATGTCACTATTGTTGAAAACCTCCTCCTCTGTAGATTCATCAATAATAGATAATGAGATATTTACATTTTCAACATCCGCGTTATGACTAACCACAGAGATATTAATATTGGCAGTATCATTCACATAAACCTTTTCTGAACCAGATACCGAGATGATAGTGACATTAATCACTTCTAAATCAGGACGCCCCACTAGTATATCATGTTGAACTGGTAC
>QMTJ01000195.1 GCA_003651045.1 Thermoplasmata archaeon
ACCTCTCATGAGTATCGCTAGTAGCATTATAAAAAAAACCGGAGAAAAAAAACTACATTTCTCCCTACTTGACCCAGATAAACAAAAACCCCGGGTAGCTGGTTCTATCGCAAAAACCGTAGAGGAAGCAGGTAGCAGCGCTATAATGGTAGGTGGTTCTACCTTGGTTTCACAGAAACAAGTTGATGAAACCGTGAAAGCTATTAAAAAACAAAGCAACCTACCGGTTATCCTGTTTCCGTCTGCTGCTAAATATCTAAGTGAACACGCAGATGCAGTGTTTTTCATGAGTCTACTGAACTCACGTAACCTCGATTATGTAATCCGTGAACACGTTAAGGGTGCATATTTCATCAAACAATCCAAAATTGAACCCATCTCTATGGGGTATGTGATTGTAGAACCTGGTATGACCGTAGGGCGCATCGGTGAAGTAGAACTCATAAAACAAGATGACATTGAAACAGCTGTAGGATACGCACTTGCAGCGCAATACCTGGGTATGAATTTTTTTTACCTTGAAGCAGGTTCAGGTGCGCCAACACCTGTACCAAACAAGATGATAACCGCTGTTAAAAAAAACATAGATATACCACTCATAGTCGGGGGAGGAATACGTGATGCAAAAACCGCTAAAGAAAAAACACAAGCTGGTGCAGATATTATTGTAACTGGTACGAAACTTGAAGAAGAAAAAAACCTTAAACAAGCACTTAAGGATATTATAAAAGCTATTGAGGAATAAAAAAGATTATGAATATTTTACTAAGTATAGGAGGAGCATCTGGTAGTATTTACGGTATACGGTTATTAGAAGAACTTAAAAAATCAGATGCTGTGATTCATTTGGTTATTTCTGATGGTGCAAAAAAAATCATTGAACATGAAACAAATTATAAACTAGATGATTTAAAGAAGAAAACTAGTTTTTATTATGAAAACAATGATTTATTTGCTGGTCCTGCTAGTGGTAGTTTCATGCTTGATGCCATGATAGTTTGCCCTTGTAGTATGAAAACCTTATCTGCTATTGCTAATGGTTATAGTGATACACTTACATCTAGAGCTGCTAGTTGCTGTCTTAAAGAAAACCGTAAACTTGTTCTCGTTATACGTGAGACACCGTTGGATTACCCAGGTATTAAAAACATGTTTCAGGCTAAACAAGCAGGTGCAATAATACTTCCTGCTATGCCTGGTTTTTATCATAAACCAAAAACCTTAGAGGACATGGTTGATTTTATTGTCGGTAAAATACTTGATCAGCTAGGTATATCTCATACTCTTTTTAAGAGATGGAAAGAGATAGAAAATAAGAAAAAATAAAATATAATATTTATTAGCTACATTCTATTTTAGTCTATTTTAGGAAACTAAAAGGTAAAAAAATACTATGAAAGAATATTTTATACTTATCAGACCCTATGGGATGTTGTTCCTAGGTTTTACACCTGTTTTTGGAGCAATTGCTAATGGTGGATTTACTTTTACACACCTGTTATTACTCCTATGAGTAGGTGTTTTAGCTCATGTATTTACATTTATTCAAAATGACTATTACGATATTGAAATAGACGCTCAATCCAGATATGTATCAACTCGTCCACTGGTTACTGGTGATGTTTCCAAGGCTGCAGCGTTTATAATGTTTTTTTCTTCTTTTCTCCTCTCCACATTAATTGTTATAATATATTTTTTTAGTTGGTATTCTCTTACAGTGTTGTTTTAGTGTTGTTTTTATCGTTTTTATTTATAACGTTATATAACAAGTATAGTAAACGTTTTTACGCTATGGAATATGTATTAAGCCTTGGTGTTTTCACCTATGGAGTCTTTGGTGCGTTAACTGTTTCTAACTCTATCTCTTATCTTGTGGTGATAGTTTCATTAGTAGGGTTCATGCAGTGGTTATTTAGTGTAGGTGTTTCAGCTAATTTGAAAGATGTAGAATTTGACGTTAAACAAGGTGTTAGCACAACGCCGACATTGTTGGGAGTGAAAACAATTGATAAAAAACTAGTGATACCTATAGGCTTTTGGGTATATGCCTTTGGTATAAAAATAATTCATATTTTAATAGTTTTATTACCTTTTCTTCTAGGATATACTTCAATATATGTTTATAATCTCCCAATCCCAGGAGTTTGTTTTTTAGTAATAACAATAACACTATTGTATCTAACGAGGAGGATATTATCAACACCTATGGGGGAGAGAGATAAAATGCTAATTTATGAAGGATTACAAGAAGGATTAGCTTTTCTCCTGTTACCAGTAGTTCTAATGAGTTACATAATTGAAAACATAGGAGTAGTTCCAATATTATCATTGATTTTACTTCTTGTAACATGGCCTTTATTTTGGTTTAGAATACTCTATGGAAAAAGAATGATACCACTGGAATAATAAAAGCCTTTTAACAAACTTTTAAAGATTTATCTTTAACATTTTGCAAGTAGTTGAGTAGTACTTAACTTGTTAATTATAATATCTTACTCAAATATCTAATAGTTAAGGTGGTAGTAGGTTGACATTACAGTTTTTTTGTCTAAAGCGCTTTCTGAACATTTACACAATTTTTATAAAGGGTAAACTGTTTTCTTATTTTAAAATTTAAATAAAAATAGGTAGGTGAGATGAGGAGATATCTTATTTATTGTTATAGAATATAAGATAAGTTAAAGTTGAGTTAGGGTGGTGAGAAATAAGATGAATATTAGGAAAAATAGGATTTTGACGCTGTTGGTAACAATTTCCATGATTCTTGCAATACTTGTAGTTATACCAAGTGTTGGTGCAGCTAGTACTTGTACCTGTACAAGTGATACTCCGGGTTATATAGGAGCAAATAGTTCTAAGATTTCTATAATTAAAATGGCAATTCAAACTGATGATATATGGCAATCTGGTGTGTATGTAGAGCGGGTTAAGGTAAATTTCTCAGGTTCAGGTTTTAGCACTTCAGATTTAGCTGGTTTAGCAGATGATGAAACCTCTGGTGTTCAATTGTGGAGAGATTATAATGACAACGGTGTTTTTGATGGTTCGCCATCTGACGGACGTTGCGGTCC
>QMTJ01000196.1 GCA_003651045.1 Thermoplasmata archaeon
AATAGTTGGACCAATGGTGACATAGTTCTGCATGGAGATGTCTCGTACAATGTTTAAAAAATTACGATCAAGAGCGTTTTCTAAAACCTGAACAGAGTTTTCACGGTTGTAATCTTCAATGCTGTTTTTTAAAGGCTCATAATAAGAAGTTCCTTGTAAACTAGATATCATTTGAGACACAGAATCAGCTTTAGATAGTTCATTGAATTTCCAAAGTGCGATTTCCTGACCTTCACCAAGAAACAATTTTTTACAGTTTTCGATGTTGTAACCAAGTTGTTTAGCACGTAAAACATTTTTAACATTTAAAGTGTCAACGAGGTAATTTATAAACTTGTTTCTCCCGTCTTCGCATTTATATGGTACAGATGTTTGTTTAAATTTGTTAATGATATAGATGTCAAATAGTGTGTCAAGTTTTAAAAAATCAATGTCTTTTTCATCCTTTAATACCTCTCTTATTTCATCAGGTAAACCATAGTTTTTTAATATCTCTGGTATACTATTTTTATCAGCATCGATTAAGTCTTGTAAAACATTTTTTGTTTTTTTAAGAAAAGCATTTTCAATTATTTTTTTATCAACGTTTATATCTCTTAAACGGTTTTTTACAATATGTTTAATAAGATAAAGATCAATTTTTTCAATGTATGTGTCATAGAAGTATTTCATCTTTCTAGAGTTATCTTTTTTCATCTGTTCAATCGTTTTTATCAGATGATCATCAAGTGCTTTCTGCAGGTCATATATGTTTTCACCAGTTAGCTGGTAGTCTTTGTTTGTGTTTAGCATCTCTTTGAAGCCGTTAATGTTTTTATTTTCAATTAATTTGTTTAACTCTCTCTCTGTGATGTATGGGTTACCTATTGCTTCATATTTAGCATTTGGGTAAACAAATTTTATGTATGTGGAGAATGGACGGTAGATAACAGCTATAGCCCCTGCTAAAAGCCCTGCTATGATTACCCAGGGAACAGGGTTTGCTGGGTCTAGTATTGTGTCAAGCAATGTTTATCTACCTCTCTTCTTTTTCTAGCTGGTAAATTTTTTGTTTATGAGAAAAGCAGCTTCCCCACTTTTATCCTTATTTTTTGTTTCTCCCTTTTAAGTATCCCATCTAAAGTGTAATCTAGTGTTATTTTTCCATCTGCTGATTTTAATATGACGCCACCTGCTGCATCTGTTTTACCTGCTACTTTTAAACCTTGTTGTTCTGCTATTTTTTTATCAACTTCGCGTGATGCTATTATAGTGCAGTTTTTACCGAGTTTTTCAACTCCTTCTTTAATTAGTTTTTTTACTAAGGTTTCGTATTCTTTTCCTTTGATTTGTGAGAGTTTTTGCTGTGCTTTTATGAAGCATTCTTCGATGAGTTCTTCTTTTGCTTTCATTATTTCTTTTTTGCTCTCCTGGTTTGCTTTTGATATCTGGATTTTCTTCTGGTTTTCAATTGTTTTTTTACCGTTTTCCAGTATTTTTCTGGCTTTTGTTTCTCCTTCTTTTTTTGCCTGTGTTATGATTTCTTTTCTCTGTTTCTCTGCATCCAGCTGTATTTGTTTGATTTCTTTCTCTGAGTCTTTTTTAATTTGCTCTATGATTTTTTCAGCTGACATAAAACCCTTTCACATTCTCTCTTTTTTTAGAGTAGTTTAAGACCAGTCATTAATAGTATACCTACGAGTAAACCAAAGATGGCTATAGTCTCAGGCATAACAGTGAATATTATACCACGAGCTGCTACATCTGGGTTACGTCCAACAGCACTTATTGATGAGGATGCAACCATACCCTGGTTGATAGCTGATATACCTGTTAAGCCAACAGCGAGTCCTATCCATACAGCACCCATACCTTGTAGCAATGTAACTGATGCCGTAGAAGCACCAAGTAGACCAGCTCCCATCATTAACAGGATAGCTGTTAACAATCCATATACTGACTGTGTCATTGGTAACACTTGCAAGACTAGTAGCTTACCAAAAAGGTTTGGTTTTTCAGCTGTTACAGCAACTGCTGAGGATCCCGCTAATGCTAAACCTATTGCTGAAGATATACCTGCTATGCCTATCGCCAGGGCGCAACCAAGGATTACAAGTGTTTTGTTACTATCGTTTTCTTTAGCTGTTGTAGTATCACCTGCTTCTTCTTGGGCAACTGCTATTATTGCAGAGAAACAAAACATCACTGCAAGTAGCGTTGCCATTATTGCTGCTTTTCTCTTTATTTTCATATACTTTTTTCCTCCATTTTTTCATCAATTATTTTTGTGTATCTTCTTTTTATTTTGAAAGGAGTAAACTCATATCCACCCCCTTCATAAAATCTGTTAAAAAACTCAACATATTGGAGCCTGAGGGAGTGAATCGCGGCGCCTAAGGATTGTAGACCAAGGTTAACAATGTGCGCTATTATTAACAAGATTATCATTACAACAATCCCAACAACAGGGATCATGTTGCCTATTAACTGTGAGATAACATTAAACGCGAGAGCCATGCCTGTGGTTGCAAGGCCAAGTGCAAGAAGACGAGCATATGAAAGCCAGTCACCAACATAACCTGTTATGTCAAAGAAACCTATAGGTCCTGTATGTGCAAATAGCTGGATTATACCTATTATAACTAGAACCACAGCTATGTAAAAAAATAAAGGCGTGAGTTTAACATCTAATATAAATTTACTAATAAGTAAACCTCCACCCAGCTGAAGTGGTACCCAACAGAAACGAGCTGTAAGCATCTCTTTGTATTCTCTACGTTTATAAGATTGATAAATCCCAAGCAAAACACCAAGGTTGAGATGAATCAGACCAAATATCAACGCTATCGTAAGTATCGTCAAAGGATCCTTTATCGAGTTAGCTGGTAGATGAATACCACCAATGACTAAACTGTATAATGGTAGACTTGGATCACCGTAGAAAAACCTTGGAACAAAATCACCAAAAAAACTATTAGTAAGGAAACCAAGAACCGTTGTCGCAATACCCATCAATATACCCATAAAAGACCAAGATCTCAGTAGTTCACTGTTTTTACCAAGTTTTAGATAACCAAATATAGAGAG
>QMTJ01000197.1 GCA_003651045.1 Thermoplasmata archaeon
CTCTTCTATTTATCTCTATATGTTAATTTTTTATTTTCTTATATAATAATAAAATAGTAATTAAGAGTAAAGATATTAATAATATTATAGTTTCAAAATCAGGAGTAGTGTTGCTATTGTTCACTGGGGTGTTAATGGTTTTATCATCTATAGTATAATTTTCCCAGAGTTTATCAATAATGTATATGTTTGCTATTGTGAAATATATGTCATCAGAGATATCATCGTTTTCATTGAATTGTACTCTAACGTTTAAGGGTGCGTTTCCACCAGCCCAGTATGCATCTGCTTTCACACGCATCATCCACATATACGTATACTCTGTGTTTTTCTTAGGTATGGTATGCATGTTTAATATTTCATAGATATTACAGGGTCCTTCTAGTACTTCGAAACTTGAGTTTTCAGCGTTTTTTTCACCAGTTTCCCATAGTTTTAAACAAGCCCATATGTTATCCTTTTTCGTAGTAACGTTTACTTTGATATAGAATGGTTCACCACGTTTTAAACGTATATTATGAACAGTAGCTTTTTCCCAATGAACATTGTCTTTGCTGTACCAAGCGTACATGGTTCCATATTTGCATTCACCTGCTGTTATCGGTAGTGAAAAAATAGGAGAGATTAGTAAAAAAGTTATTAAAAATGATAAAGCGGCTATTTTTTTTATAGCTACCATAATAATCCTTCTTTTTTAGTTAAACCCTGGTGTGTGTTCATCCCAAAAGTTAGATGTTGTGTCACCTACCATAAACCCTGATGATGGTACTATGCTAAACGTAACTGTTGTAAAACCATAGGTTAAACGTGTGTTTTCCCCTATTATTTGGTCACCTTCTTTTACAACTTTTGACTCTCTTATATACACTTGTGGTTCATGTCCAAAAAGTGGGTTAAAAAGTGTTTCGTCACTTGAGTCAATGACTTTAAACTGTGCGTATTCTCCTTCTATATCTATAACCCATATGTTTGTTGTTACAACCCATGGAAGGGGTGATGGTAAAAGTGGTAGACCAGTGGGACCAAAGATGCAACGGTTACGTAGTTTCATCGTGTAAAATGTTTCATTGTTAAACTCTACTTTTTCCCATGGGTTTAGATAATTAGGGTATTGATCCACTGCTAATCTAACGGTTTCATTCCATTCACCATTTATGTTTTTAAGTTTCATATCTAAACCGAAAGGTATTGAAAACTGGTTTTCAACAGCATCCATCGCACTACTATGCAGAGTATTTTTTACATCTTCTCCATTGAAACCAGCTCCTGAAGGTATTACATCATCCAGGTATTCCATGAGTCTATCTTCAACGCTATTGAATACTTTTTCAATATCGCTCTGTATTTTATACACATACCATTCCCGTATAAGGTATACTGCTTTTTTACCAACGCTTTTAAACAATACATTGTTTTTATAGGCGTTTTCATTGAGATATCTACTAATGTTATCGTTGAATTTTGATAGTAAATCTTTTTTCACTTCTTCTATTAACTCTACAGGATCTGGATACATGGTAGAATTGATAGATGAATCTTGTTTGATTTCACTAACCATTTCTAAGATTTCATCTAAGGCATCCCAGGCTTCTATTTCAACCCAGGGTTCATATTCACCATGTATAGTTTCAACATAATAGTCACCAGAACCTGTCTTTATTAAACTATCAAGGTTAGGAGTAAAATAGTTATCAACATATATCTGAACTGTATCTTCAAGGTTTCTATCATTGAGTGAAATATTTTCATAGAATACATCCTCTACATCATTCTCAGCACCTTTGTATCTAGAATAAGAGTTGAGTATAACCTTCAGGGTTACATCTTCTTCTATTTTAGTATCAACCGCTGTATAATGACTCCAAGTACCGTTAACATTTCTACTGTAGTAATGTTCACGTTCCCAGTAGACAGTATATACCTCACCATAAAGAGTACAACCTGGTGATATATAACCCTTTGATGGTTTGTTAATCATGTCTTTAAGAGAAGCTGATTTAAAAACCCATGAATTTGTTCCATTATCAATAGGGTATCCTGTATGGGAACCCAGGGTGATAATAGGTGTCAGGTCTCTTTTCACATTTGTTTTCATCTCTGCAGAGTAAACCATAGAAGTGATCTCGTTTATTTTATCAACTGTGGTTTCATTCTTCACCATTGTTCCTTTTTCAACATTTATCAATTTATGTGACATGTTAAGATGTTTTTCAACCTCTCTCTGAATATCCTCATCAGTTGGTTGAAATAATTCCACAGGAGGAATAGGACTACCATATTTGTCTTCAAAATAAAGTAAAATACTAGTTAAATTATACAATGGTATTCTACCTATTTCTGAAAGATTTATGTTTGGACAATCATTGATCTCGGTATCAAGTGGATCACCAGCGTCTTTATTAGCAGAAACCTTTGAAAACATGCTTGTTTCAACATTATATTTCCCATCTGTCAAACCTTTCATTTCATTGAATTCATCAACTGGAGTCCCTCCACTGGAGCCTTTAAGAGCTTTTCCATATTCTATTGTAAACTCAACAAGACCCATGGGGTCAACGCTCCCAAAAACAAATCCTTGCTCCATCAAGAGACCACCGTTTACAAGAGGAGCAAGATGAGTATTATCCACAACATTTGAAGGAGTACCAGAGCTCCAATGTTTATAACCACGGAAGAACGTATAGATATTAGCTACTATAGTTGTAAACGACCACAATGGTTTAACACCATTAACTGTATCCTCATATTCATAAACCAAGTTTTCAAGAAGAGGATACCTTGATGTAATAATCGTAGAGACATTGATAATTCTAGTTGTAACAACCTTACTCATCAATGAATCATCAAGTTTTTTAACCTCAATTTCAACTGGTACATATACAACCCAATATGTTACAGGTTTAACTTCTGCCTCAGGACCAATTATAGGAACTGTGAAACGATTCATCTTCATAACAACATCGTCACTAAACCCTATCTGATCTCTGCATGTTATGGGATACTCTTCATCAGCTGGTATGACAACATTTACCGCGTATCTTCCATCATTAAAAA
>QMTJ01000198.1 GCA_003651045.1 Thermoplasmata archaeon
CTAAACTACCACCCAAGTTAAAAAACAAAGAATATTATCATTTCAATGAAATATTTATATCGATATTAGAATATGGAAATTTCTTGGTAACACCCAGCGCCATGGTTAAAAGTAGAATATACAAAAAAATGATACCATTTAACGAGGAAAAATTTGGCACCTCCGCTGATCTAGACATGTGGCTAAGAATCCTAGAAAAATATCCAATAACTGTCATCGATGAAAAACTCATGAATTACAGAATTAGCTATCAACAAGGAAGCTATCAACTCAGACGCACACGTACCGAACAAGCAGATTTTTTTAAAGTAATAAACCATTATCTTTCAATAAAATATGATACAATAAATATCCCCATAGATATTTTAAAAAAATATGAACTACTAATCCAAGTGGATAAAATCAGATGCGCAATTAATTTTTTGACTAAGAATAAGCCTAAAGAAGCTAAAAAACTACTCAGAAATTCTTTTTCTATAGAGTTATTTAAAGTAGCAATGAAAAACAATAAAAAAATCTATTTCATAACTTATTTCATTATTGGGGCAATACTTTTACTTTCAATACATCTTAAATTAGGTCACTATTTTGGTAAAATAGCGCATAATTTACGATATAAATGGAAAATGAGATTCGTATAAAAAATTTTTATATCTATTCCCTTAATCTATTGTTAATGTTTAGAAAATTAAAATGAACATATTTCTCCCTATTCATTGTTTAAGTTTGATCTAGGTTCATCTCTAATTATTTCAATTTCTTTGTTGTGTTCTCGATGATTTTCAGTAATTTTTTTTCTCTTGTCTCTATTGAAAATTTCTTTTTAATTCTCTCCCTTGCTTTTTTCCTTAAGTCATCAGTCGCCTTAAGAGCTTCTTTTATTGCATCTGCAGTTCCTTTTTCATCACCATAAGAAACATATAGACCTATATCTCCAACTACTTCACTAAGTGCTCCTCTATTAGTCACAACTGGAATACACCCATAACTCATTGCTTCAGCAACACTTAACCCAAATGACTCAATGTAAGATAATTGGCAGTAAACTTTTGCAGATCTAAGCCATTCAAAAACTTTTTCATGTTCTATTTGACCTGTGAATATAAGATTTGGGTTGATTTTTTTTAATTTATCTGTTATAGATTTTTCTTTTGGACCAATTATAACAAAATTATAATCAGGAAAATAGGTTGATACTTCAGCAAATGTTTTCAACCCCTTTAAATATATTCCTTTTTCTGTTACCGGGCTAACTGTAACAATCGTATTTTCTTTTTTTTGTATGGGTTCAGAGATACAAGTATCAACACCATTATAAACAACTTCTATTTGTTTTGGTTTAACATGTTTCAAAACTTCATTTTTAGTAAAATTTGAAACAGCCAAAAGTATATCAGCATTTTTTAAAATATATTTTGCTGGTAGTCTTTCTTTTAAATTTGTAAATGCACCATATCTTATCTTAGGTTCATAGGCAGCATCATACCCACCAACAACTATAATAGATTTTTTACCATATTTTTTCGCATAATAAACAGCTGGTAGCGTGAACCAACTTGCAAACCAACCGAAAACAACATCACATTGTTTAACACTTTTCTTCACCAATGATGGATATTACAACCACTCGTTTCTTCTTTCTAGCGGCTGTATAATATCAACATCAAAATATTTATTTAAAATTTTATAATCATTGTAAACAAAGGTATCTGTTAACCTACCAACGAAATAAATTTTCATATATTTTGTCGCCTTTATTTCTGATATATGATATTTTCGTAAGGAAAATATTCATTAGAAGTTGATTAAGTTGATGTTTTTTTCTTGATGTCTTCTTCTATGAATTTCATTTCTTCGAAAAATGTAGGTGGTGCTGGTGATATAAACCTGTACATTAGTTTCAAGGGTATTCTGAATAGTTTAATTAGGGAATATGATGTTGAATAGTCTAAGAAGGTTTTAGGTGATCTGTTATAGATTTCTTCGAATTCTTCTCTTGTTAGATCGAGTTTTTTTATAACATACTCTAAATCTTCTTCCATTTTATCCTCTGGATATGGTGGTTCTTTTAGTTTTTCTAGCGCTTCTTCTCTTGTCATTTGACCTGAGTTTATTAATGCTGAGAAATGAACTTTTCTTTTATCAATATTGAATTTTTTTGGTAATAGATATGCTTGTATGAAACGTGTATATATCGATTCATAGTGTTTCCCAGGATATGGTCTCCATCCTAGTTCTTTCATCAGTAGATTTTGAACTTTTTCTTTTGAATAATCCATGTAATACAATAGATTTACTCGTTTGATTCTTCTAATATTGTTATAGTATATTCTATCAAGTAGTGTGAAATTTGGGAAATCTTTTAACTTTTTTGTTCCAAATTTTTTTTGTACATCCTTTATATATCTCCCATCGAGATATGTCCAGCTTTGTGGTATTTTACCTTCGGTTCTAAAAGATACACCTGTGAGAATATATTTTACTTTTTCTTTCGCTGCAGCTTTATATAACACTGATCTAATTGCTATATCCGTTGGTATTTCTGCATCGGGAACTGATGCTTTTAGGAAAGAAACCTGTAGATCTTTGAATTCCTCCCAGTCTAAAACTCTTGTATAAAGATCAACACCTAGTTTTGACACAGCATTTTTTATATTATTTACGGATAACTCTGTGTTCCATCCATTGTCTATATGAACTGCTAACGGTCTTAAACCTTTTTTTTTTGCATAGTATAGTGTATATGTACTGTCTAACCCGCCACTTACTCCTACAATGCAGTCATATTTTTTGTTTTTACCGTTTTTTTTGATTTTTTCAATAATTGTTTTCAATTTTTTTTCTGATTCTTTGTTAATTGGAAAATTTTTGTTCCATTGATCATATATTTTACAATAGTTACATATGCCTTTATCATCAAAACGTATTCCAATTACATCTGAATCCATTACACATCTTGCGCATATCTTTTTCATAATTCTGGCTGTATTAATTTTTCACTTATAAACCTATTTCACTTTAGTATCTAAGATATTCTTTA
>QMTJ01000199.1 GCA_003651045.1 Thermoplasmata archaeon
CTCTAAGATTTATCCCAAAAAGAAAATTTTTTTCTTAAAACGTTTTGAAGAAAGAGAATGACCAAACGCTACATTAAAAATAAGTGGGACACCGAACATAACCAAGTAGATTGCACCAAAAATAATCTTCGAATGGGTCAATGACGAAATTAAAGATGGAAAAAACTATATTAAAATCAATCATTGACAGTGTGATAGCTAAGAAAAAAGCATGTCAAATAAAGATTGCATAGACTGATTTCTTGTTGTTCATTTAGATTCCATCTAAGAATAATTGTTAAAATTATTTTTTGTTATCATCATAGAAAAAAACCAAAGTTTTACTTTGTATACTATATTTTATGATGCTATTATTCAAATTTCGATTATTTTCCCAACGCCACCTTCAACATATGTTTTAGGATAGAGTTCTTTTATTTCTTTTTTATATCTGGTACAATGACAAGGACATATAAGATCTAAATCTCCTAGAATTGAAAAGTTATTAAAACCATGTAAACCACCGATTAATCCTTTGATCCTACCATACTGTTTTGCAGCATCTAAAATTTGTTCAACACCTGGATGAGAACAACCAACGAGAACATACCAACCAGTTTCTCCTCTGAGAACCAATGATTGTTCATCTACTACACCTCTAAGTCTACCTGTAGTATAAACCCTTTCAGTGATTTCACGAGTAGTTGAAACAAAAACAAATTCTACTCTTCTATCAAGGTTTTGTTGTTCCAATCGATAAACCTTTACATTACCAGTAAGAAGAGGTAAAAGCAAATCTAATCCTCCTTTGTGATCCCAGTGTTCATGAGATATCACTATTTTATCAATTTCTTTTGGGTTAATCCCTAGGTTTTTCATATTATTAAGCAGTATTTCTCCATTTGCTCCAGTATCAAACAGAATGTTTTCCTCACCTGTTTCTACTAAGCATGAAAAACCCCAATCAGATCTGAGATTTGTATCTTTTTTATAAACCGTGTTGTCATAAACTATAGTCAATTTTATTTTCTATCAACCTCCCATGTTATTTTTTTTCTCGTTTTAGGGTTTTAAACTATTTTTTTTAAAAGCCTGTTAATAGTATCCTTTAAATCACCAACAGATCTTGCACCAGTAACATTCAATATTTTTTTACCATAACTGAAGAAAATCAGATTAGGTATACTCATGATTTTATACTGTTTAGCAATTTTTTCGTACTCTTGAGTATTAAGCCGTCCAACTGCTAGTTTCTCTTTATAAACCTGCGACAGTCTTCTCAACCTTGGCGCCATAGCTTTACATGGTCCACACCAAGGAGCCCAGAAATCCACTAATGAAAGAGGGTATTCTCTAATGAAATCATCAAAGTTTTTATCAGTCAGAGTAACTACATAACCCGGCCATTTAACATCATGGATGTTTTTTTTATCATGTGAAGATGTTCTTTGTTTAAAAAATTTAAAACCCACCGTAACACCAATTTATTTTTTATAAGGTATTAAACATAGAAACTTTAATGTTTTTTCACCTGTGTTTATGAATTGATGCCATTCCATAGGTGGTATAAAAAACACATCCCCTGATTTAAACGGTTCTTCTGATTCCTTGTTTTTAGCTACACCCTCTCCTTCTAAAATAAATACTTCATGTTCCCAGTCATGTTGATGAAGAGGCGTGTACCCACCTGGTTTTACTTCAAAAAGACGCATAGCGAAATTGTTTGCATTGTCTTTTTTAGAAATAAGCCAACGTAGTTTTACATCTTTAGCTCCTTCTTCCTCTGGTGTTTCTAACTCAACTTCTGTATAATGTACATGTTTCAATACATATCACCTTATGTTTTCTTTTTCTTAAATAAATTTTTTTCTCGGTAATTCTTTATAGTTTTACGTAGTGTATCAACTGCGAGTACCGCACAATGATGATGTTCCTTTGGTAGACCATCTAATGCTTTAATTAATTCTTTAATAGATATATTAAAGGCTTCGTCTAAGGTTTTACCTACAGCCATTTTTAGAAGCATGTTTCCACTGGCAACAGTTGCACCACAGCCGTCAGTCCAGAAACGCGCAGTTGTAATCTTGTCATCAGAGACTTTTATACTTATTTTCATAGTGTCACCACATGATCCTGTTATTTCACCTACAGCGTCAGGATTCTGCAGAGTTCCAAATTTGTCTGGATTTTTATATTCCCGTATAACTATTTTGGAATAAATCAGCTCTTCCTCTTGATCTATACGTCTTTGAAGATCTTTCACCATTTGATCAAAGTCTTCATCCGTGTTCATACAGATAACCTCCTCTTTATCTCATCCCACATCTCAATAATACCTCTCGATACAAGGTTTTCCTTTGAGAGTTCTATTATGCTTTTTTCATGAATCATCGCCTTTGTCACCATGGTATCATATGGGAGTTTACCTATCAGGTTTATACCCTGTTTGTTACAGTATTCCTCTATTTTCTTTGTGTTTTCTAAATTGATATCATATTTATTAATGCAGACGACAGCAGGTGTTTTAAAATGATTTGTAACATCCAGTGTTCTCTGTAGATCATGGATAGCTGAAAGCGTTGGTTCAGTAACAATTAACACGAGATCTACACCAGCGATCGAAGAAATCACGGGGCATCCTATACCTGGGGGGCCATCAATAATTATAAGATCTTTTTTTTCTTTTTCAGCGAGTTTCTTTGCATTCTCTCTAACAAGTGTGACAAGTTTACCAGATGCTTCTTCAGCTGTATTTAAAACAGCATGTGACATAGGTCCAAAACGAGTTTCAGAAATATAGGCGAAACCTGAGTCTCTATCTACCATCTCTATTGCTTTAACAGGACATACATACGCGCATACACTACACCCCTCGCATCTTTCTTTAATAAAATTTATTTCTTCATCAATCGCCTCAAACTTGCAATGATTATAACATTTTTTACAATCTATACATTTATCTTTATCAATAGATGCTATCTTCAACCCATGGAAAGACATGGTTTTTTTAACCTTTGGTTTAAGAATCAAATGGAGATCAGCAGCATCAACATCACA
>QMTJ01000200.1 GCA_003651045.1 Thermoplasmata archaeon
CTTAACATCTAAAATATCAATTAAAAGTATAACATGAAGAGGGATTATCCTCATTTTACCAGCCATATCACCATGACTAGAGTTCAGCTCCATCAACAAACCAGTTTCATCAACACCAATTGAGATAAAACCTTTAAAAACTCCTTCAGTCTCTATAAGATTATCCCTAGACCCTAGAGAGATTATCTTATACACAGACCCTTCTGTTAACTCCAACTTTTTTTCTTTCTCCATACGTTACCGCTCCTTTTTTTGTTTCTCAATAAGACGTTGTAAATGTTCAACGGTCTTACCATAATTCTCTATCGCTACTTTAAGATGAGCCTCTACAAAATTCCAGGCTTTTTGAAGATTTCCATACCTCAGACGATATGCTTTTTTATTTTGTTTAGTGTTTTCATCAAAAACTTGCACTTCTTCAAGGATATCAAAACCTTTGAGTTTATTAAGATGCCTATAAACAGTAGGCTTCGATGTTTTTAACTTCACCGCGATCTCATCAACATACCATGCCTTAGTAGGATGTTTAAGGAAAAAATCATTAAAAATACGATACGGTATCTCAGGATCTGCACCCTTTGAAAGATACCCAATCTGTTCAAAAAATTTTCTTGCAACAATATCAGGATCCTCTTCACCAACCAGCGGGGTATTACTCACAACTTGCATTTCAAAACCCATAAAACGTTCACCTTCAAAAAAAGAGAAATACTTTAAGTGATTTATAATATTTGCTTTACAAAGAAAACCTATATGAGTAAATTGGTATAGAGAACACGTTAAAGCAAAAAGACTAGAGAACAGGTAGATATTTATCAATCTCCCATTTAGTAACCTGCATCCGATACTCCTCCCATTCCTTGCGTTTCACATATAGAAAGTTATTAAATATATGATCACCAAGAACCTCTCTCATAAGAGTACTCTCTTCCATTAAAGAAAGAGCATGACCTAGACTCTCAGGTAGATGATGTATATTGTATTTTTCTTTCTCTTTTTCTGATAATGCATAGATGTTTTTTTCAACAGGAGCAGGGGGCTCTATTTTCTCTTCAATCCCTTTTAATCCTGCTGCAAGCATGGCTGCAAATTGTAAATAAGGATTACCTGAGAGATCAGGACTACGTAGTTCACATCGAGTACCATTACCTCGCCCAGAGGGTATACGAATCAATGCACTTCTATTTCTATGAGCCCAGGCGATGTATGTAGGTGCTTCATACCCTGGAACAAGTCTCTTGTAAGAGTTAACTGTTGGGTTAAGAATCGCTGTGATTTCTTTTATATACTTTAACAACCCTGCTATGAAATACCTTGCAAAATCACTCAGCTGACCTTTATCCCTTGGATGGATAAACGCGTTTCTCCCATCAAGCGTGAAAAGAGAAAGATGAGTATGCATACCAGAGCCATTCAAACCAAAAATAGGTTTAGGCATAAAAGAAGCATGCAAATTATGTTTACGAGCAATCACCTTTGTAACATATTTCAAGGTAATAACATGATCAGCAACGGTTAATGCATCAGAATAACGGAAGTTAATCTCATGCTGCCCCATAGAAACCTCATGATGCGAAGTATATGTGTCAATGCCCATCGCTTTAAGTGCCAAAGAGATATCAGACCGAACCCCTTCTGCAAGATCCCGATGAGAAAGATCAAAATATCCCGCCTCATCATTTGGGATAACAGTGTATTCATCGTTTTCCTTTTTAAACAAAAAAAACTCGCACTCAGGGCCAGTATTATAAACATAACCCATTTTTTTAACCTTGTTCATTATGCGTTCTAAAACATACTTTGTATCTCCCAAAAAACGTTTACCGTTTGGCTCATATATGTCACAATTAAGTTTCACTGATTTTTTACTCTCAACTTCATCAGGGATGATTACAAAGCTATTTGGATCAGGTTTAGCTATTTTATCAGATTCCTCTATCGTGGCGTAACCTGCTATTGATGAACCATCAAATGGAATCCCGTCATATAGTGCTTCCTCAAGTCTTGAAGTTGGTATTACAATATTTTTTGGCATACCGAGTATATCAACAAATTGTAATCTAACAAAAAGCACATTTTCTTTTTTTACTATTTTTAATATATCTTCTTTTGACAAGTCAGCATTAGTCATCTTTTCCCTCCAATTTAGCAAAAAAGGATTTGTAAACTAAAACCATAGTTAGTATACAGAATTGGTTATTAATAATTAGTGAAATAATTAATAAAAATAAAATATAGCCTTCTTTCCCTTAATTTTTATCAAAGTAACGAAAGTGTCAAAATAAGTAGAAAAACTATTTTGTTCAATAAGAAGAGGAATCCATAAAAACATTCTTATCTTGGCAGTATCAAAGTAACTACAATAAAGTTTTAATAGGAGGCGGCAATACGGTGTCTACCAATTCTATTGGGAGGAATATTATGGATAAAGACGTAGAAGCATTTATGGAAGAAATAATTGCAAAAAACCCAGGTGAAAAGGAGTTTCATCAAGCAGTAAGAGAAGTTGCTGAGAGTATAATGCCTTTTATTAGAAAACACCCTAAATACAAGAAAGCAAAGATACTTGAAAGAATTGCTGAACCTGAAAGAGTTGTTATGTTCAGAGTTCCATGGGTTGACGATAATGGCGAGATTCAGATCAATCGAGGATATCGTATTCAGATGAACAGCGCCATAGGTCCATACAAGGGCGGTCTTCGTTTCCATCCAAGTGTTAATCTTAGTATCTTGAAATTCCTTGCTTTTGAACAAGTTTTTAAAAACAGCCTTACTACTCTTCCGATGGGCGGTGGAAAGGGAGGATCCAATTTTGATCCAAAAGGTAAATCAGACGAAGAAGTTATGCGGTTCTGCCAGAGCTTTATGACAGAACTTCAAAGACACATCGGTCAATTTACTGATGTGCCTGCTGGTGATATAGGCGTTGGCGGTCGTGAAATTGGTTATTTATATGGTCAATACAAAAAAATAAGAAACGAGTTTACTGGTGTTCTAACAGGTAAAGCATTGAACTGGGGTGGAAGTCTCATTAGA
>QMTJ01000201.1 GCA_003651045.1 Thermoplasmata archaeon
GCTACAACATCTTAGTAGAGAACTTGAGAAAATGATAAAAACATCTAAGGAAGAGTTCAGATATTTAAATATTGTAAACCCGCGGGAAGTTAAGCAATTAAAAGAGAAATGGATAAAAAAGCTAAAATAAAAAAGAATAAAAAAAGTGATTATTTACCTTTGAACTCTGGTTTACGTTTTTCAAGGAATGCCTTCATCCCCTCTTTTTGATCATATGTAGCAAAACTTGATGAAAAGTAGGATATCTCTAGCGAGTTAGCAGTGTTCAAATCAATATCACAGCCCTTGTTTACAAGCGATTTAATGAAACTAGTTTGAACTATTGATTTACCAGCTATCTCATTAGCGAGTTTCTCTGTTTCTTCCATTAGTTTTTCATCATCCACGACCATGTTTACCAGACCGATACCTAATGCTTCCTCAGCACCTAGTGTTTTACCAGTTAAAAGTAGTTCTTTAGCTTTCATACGTCCAACCAAGCGTGGCAGTCGTTGCGTCCCTCCGAAACCCGGGTGTATCCCAAGGTTGATCTCAGGTTGTCCAATCTTAGCATTTCTACTAGCTATAACAATGTCACATGCCATCATTGTTTCACAACCGCCACCCAGTGCATAACCATTAACCATTGCGATAAAAGGCAACCTGGAGTTTTCAATCTTGTTAAGCATACTATGACCTAGTTCTGCGAATTCTTTTGCCTCAAGAGGTGTCATGTTCACCATGCTGCTGATATCTGCTCCTGCGATGAATGCCTTACCCATGCCTGTGATTATCGCTACTTTGATTTTACTATCCTTTTCAAGTTCAACAATTGCACTGGTAATTTCTTTTATTGTCTCCTGGTTCAACGCATTAAGAACCTTTGGCCGGTTAATTTTAATAAAACCTATACAGTCTTTTTTTTCAACAATGATATTCTTATACTTCATAATCTGTCACCTTACTCATAAGTATAGAATCCTTTACCAGTTTTACGACCAAGATACCCAGCCTGTACCATTTTTTTCAAGAGTGGACATGGCCTATATTTGGAATCATTAAAACCTTCATACAACACTGTCATAATATTCAACACCACATCCAACCCTATGAGATCAGCAAGCTCAAGAGGCCCCATAGGATGATTCATACCAAGTTTCATAACGTTATCAATATTCTCAGGACTCCCAACTCCTTCCATGTAACAATATATTGCTTCGTTGATCATAGGCATCAAAAGACGGTTGGATACAAAACCTGGACTATCATTTACTTCAACAGGTACTTTCCCCATTTTCTCAGCAAGACTATGAATAAGCTTAGCGGTTTTGTCATCAGTACGTAGACCACGTATAACCTCAACTAGTTTCATCAATGGTACAGGGTTCATGAAATGCATACCAATAAACCTCTCACCTCTATTAGTAGCAGAAGCTAAATCGGTTATAGGAATAGTAGACGTGTTAGAGGCGAAAACACAGTCTTTTTTACAGATTTTGTCAAGTTCTCTAAAAAGTTCTTTTTTAACATCTACATTTTCAAAAACAGCCTCAATTACCAGATCAACATCTTTTAAATCACTAAGTTTAGTTGTACCCTTAATCCTACTCATTATCTTTTCTTTATCATCCACTGATAGTTTTCCTTTCTCAATACTCTTACTAAGGAACTTATCAATACGACTAATTCCTTTCTCTACAAACTCATCTTTTATATCCCGCAATACAACTTCAAAACCAGCCTGTGCAGAAACCAGAGCGATACCATGCCCCATCTGCCCAGCACCAATTACACCAATTTTTTTAACAACCACCATCTTTTTTTTTTCACCTCTCAATAATCATTTGAACAGCATTTCCTCCACCGAGACAGATTGTCGCCAAACCTCGGTGTTTTTTGTATTTTTTCAACGCATACATAAGCGTGATGAGAATACGAGAACCGCTGCTACCAATCGGGTGACCAATAGCGACAGCGCCACCATGTACATTGAATTTTTCCTTTGGTATATCGAACTCTCTCATAACAGCAACACTAGCTGATGAAAACGCCTCATTATGCTCCACAAGGTCAATGTCATCAATACTAAGCTTCATATCCTTCAACAGTTTTCTGACACCAGGGATAGGTGCATCCATCACATATGCTGGTTCCACACCACTAGTGTTATATCCTTTAATCGTTGCTAGTGGTTCCAAACCAAGCTGTTTTGCTTTTTCTTTACTCATCACTACAACTGCAGAAGCACCATCTGTAATCTGAGACGCATTACCTGCTGTTACAACACCATCTTTTTTGAAAAACGGTGGAAGCTTAGAAAGCTTCTCCAACGTTGTATCATAACGTATTCCTTCATCTTTATCAAAAACTATTGGATCACCTTTCTTCTGCGGTATCTCAACAGGAATTATTTCATCCTTGAAACTACCATCACTTGTTGCTTTTGCTGCCTTCTGATGACTCCAAAGGGCGAACTTGTCACAATCCTCCCGAGATATGTTATGACGCTCTGCAATAACCTCACCCGTATTACCCATGTGAAAATCATTATAGACATCCCAGAGTCCATCATAAACCATTAGATCAACTATTTTCCCATCAAACATCCTGTAACCATAACGAGCCTTTGGAAGAGCATAAGGCGCATTACTCATACTCTCCATACCGCCAGCAACAACAATATCAGCGTCACCACATTTAATCGCTTGAGTAGCAAGAACAACAGCTTTTAAACCAGAGCCGCAGACTTTATCAACATGTAACGCTCCAACCTCATAAGGTATACCAGCATTGATCGCTGCTTGACGTGCAACATTCTGACCGAGACCAGCTGGAACAACACAACCCATGATAACCTCATCAACGTCTTTTGGTTTAATACCAGCTCTTTTTACAACTTCTTTGATAACTATACCACCAAGCTGTGGAGCTTGAAAATCTTTTAATGCACCAGCGAATTTACCCTGAGGTGTTCTAACACCAGATACAATCACAACATCTTTCATATTATTAGTCACGCCTCCCTCAAATGAAA
>QMTJ01000202.1 GCA_003651045.1 Thermoplasmata archaeon
GAAGGTGCATTGGGTTCTAGTTTTTTAGCTATTTTTTCTTTTAATGTGGTTATAGTTATAGCGACACAGGTTTTTGATTGTTTAAGTATATCTAAATCTCTTAGTACTAGGTTGGATTTCGTTACAATCTGATATTTAACCTGGTTGTGAGAAAGGATTTCCAGTGTTTTCCTAGTTATGCCAAGTTTTTTTTCAACAGTTGGATATGGATCTGAAGAGTTCGAAAGAGAAACAACCTTGTTTTTATCTATTTTTTTAACATCTTTTTGTAGTTTTTTGAAAAAATCTTTTTTTGTTCGTACTTGGAAAGCATTTGGGATATACGAAGTTATATAACAATAAATACAACAGTGGTCGCAACCTGTGTAGGGGTTTAAAGAATATTTTGGTGGACAAGTGCAATATGTTGAATGCCATGGGTCAAATTCTTTGATGTAGTACATTTTTTCCTTTTATGTATTGGTTTTAAAGAAGTTTTTTTTAATAGGTAATTCTATATTAGACTTAAAAATTGTTAGGGAGGAATTTAGTTTTATGGAGGTTAAACCATTTGATGAAGTAATAGAGACTTTAAATGCATGGAGGAAGAAAAAACAAAAGAAGAAAGAAGAAGATGAGGTAGAAGATGTTGAGGATGATGAGAACGATCAAAGTTGAATTTTTTCTCTTTTGCAGGGATTTTATTAAAAAAGATAGAGATGAGAGTTTTATGTCTAAATTAAAATCTAAACAGTTTTTTATGGAGCTTGAGGTTTTATATTCACAAATCTCTGGAGATAAAATTCAAATTATCAAAAATGTGTTGACAAATACTTATAAGGATATTTTAAAGGTTTATATTGATGAAGAGATAGAGTTAATAGATGAGGCATATACTTTACAAAGAAGGCAATATAATGCTGAAATACTTCTTAATTATCTCATAAGGAATAAAAAACGAGGTATAGGGTTGTGGGTTGTGTCTAAAGATATTTATTCTAGTGGTATGAATTTTGTTTTTGGATTAGCACAGCCTTTTAAGGGCGCTATTTTGTCTATCTATCGATTGTTAAATAAAAGGTTAATCGAAAAAGAAGTTGTTCATGAGGTAGGTCACGTGCTTGGTTTACCTCATTGTAGTAATAATTGTGTTATGCAGTATTCAAATTCTTTATGGGAAGCAGAAATTAAACCTTCTTACTTGTGTGAAGAATGTAAAAAGAAAATCAACCTTATATACTCATATTAGAATTTATTCAAATTTTTTTATTGTTTTTTTTGAACATTTAAAAAAAAGCCAGTTTTTATCTTGTCCTTTGAGTTTGATTAAACAATATCTACCTTTTAGTTTTTCACCATTTATATAGAATATAATCCTATTATCTCCTAGTTCTTCTATGTTGTGAGTTCCTTTATCCCAGATTTCAACAGATCCAGCACCATAACTTTCTTTGGGTATAACTCCCTCAAAATCTGCATATTCAATAGAGTGATTCATTGTTTGAATTGCTAAACGTTTTACCCCTTTTTTCATAGGTGGATTTTTTGGTATAACCCAGCTTTTTAACACACCATTTATTTCTAAACGTAGATCGTAATGTAGATGTGTTGCATTATGTTTCTGTATAACATATATATTTGTTTTTTTCATAGGGGAGATACTTTATATTCTTTCCATTCTCCACTTGAGAAATCCTGAATAGAAATATCTTTAACATTAGATACTTGTTTGTTAATTATTGCTACTAGGATTCCTTTGTTTCCCATGTTTTTGTACCTTTGTGATGAAAAAATTGTGAGACATTTATCATTGTATATAGAGAAACCTAATGTGTTATAATCATGTCCTCTGATAAACACTTTTGCATGTATTTTATTGAGGAAACCTGTTAAATCCTTTTCATCAAACTTTTTACCAGCTCCTCTATATGTTGGTGAAATAACTGGGTCACTCCATACTATTGATTCAACAGCTTCTACATCGTTTTTACTAGTATTTTTCAGCTCTTCTAAACTATTGGTTTTTTTCAAAATTCCTCCATGTGCTGCAAAAACATTATGTACAAGAGTCATTAGTGGCATAGATGTAAACACTTCAACATATTTTGAATGTAGTTTTGATGAACCAAATCTCTGAATGATTTCACCTTCAAACTCATATGGGTAACATGGGATGAGATAGTTACACTCATGGTTTCCTTTTAAAAGAATAACCTTCTCTGGGTACAATAGTTTTAATAGCAGTAGATAAGTGATGTTATATATTGACCCCCATTTCATAGGTTCCCGGTCGATATAGTCTCCTAAAAAAACTATGTGATCCATGTTTAAAAACTTTTTAACTATAGCTTTTGTTGTTTCAAAATCACCATGTGTGTCACCAACAAAGGCTACAGTTCCATCTATTTCTATTAACGCTTTTTCTCTTTCAAATACTGGAATCACTTTATCTAGATATCTTTCTATCTCTTTTTCATCTAAACATGTTACCTTATTAGGGTCATATAATATTATGTCGCTTATATCATTCATTTATACATTTCAAACATGTTAAAGGGAAGATTCATATATAAAAACTATTTGAAGAAATGTAATATTTTGTAAAAAATTTAAAAGATTCTTAAGAAGTGATGAGTTTGAAAATATTAGGTATTGATCTAGCAGGTAGACCTGAGAACCCAACGGGGATATGTTTATTTAAAAACAATGAAACCTGTTTTAAAACTGTGTACTCTGATGAACAAATCTTTAGAATTGTTTCAGAATTTAAACCAGATATCATCGCGATAGATGCACCAATCATCAAAAGAGGGCAGCCACATGTTAGAGAGGCAGATAGATTATTACAAAAATATAAGACTCTTCCACCGACGTTACCAAGTATGAAACTTTTAACACTACGTGGATCAAAACTAGCAGCAAAACTAAGAACTAGATATCGAATAATAGAGGTTTTTCCAACAGCTACTGCAAAGATACTAGGAATATACAATAGAGACTACAGAGAAACAGTAAAGAAATTAAAAATAAA
>QMTJ01000203.1 GCA_003651045.1 Thermoplasmata archaeon
AGTGATGATTCCTTTTCCTGTTGGATTTCCAAACAACATCGGTATAATACCATAGACCTCCATTGTTAATGTATCAGGTTCTTCTGTAGACCCAAGATACCATTCATACCCTCTCCAAGGATTTTTCTCATGAACTAAAGAACTATTTGGATTCCAGAAAAGAAGGATTCCTCCATCCCCAGCACCCCCATGGGAAATTCCTACCCACAAAATCACACCTTTGTTTAAATCATGTGTTACAGCATCAAAGTTCGTAGAAAAAACATTACTATATCCCGCTCTACTAAGGTATAAAGGAATAATTTCAGAAGAAGTAAAATCTGGGAAAAAGGCACCAGAAATCCCCTCATATTTTAACCTTACACCATCATCAATTGCATTAAAAGAAGGAGATTCACCAGGGATTTTTCCATCAGCGCATGTATATTTCCAACCCCAATATTTACTTCCTCTTTCGTTAAAACGATGATTATAACATAAAAACGTTTGAAGAACAGGATATTTAAATTTCTCATCCCGTGAATATCTATCTATCACCAATCCAAACTTGGTCCATGGAAACAATGATCTCCTATGACTCATACTACCATTTATTAAATCTATACCACTAGGATCTGTAGCTGGGTTAACAAATATCAACGCTGGATAAAACACAGATCTCGTTATCCAATAAGCCGTGTCTACTGGTGAACCAAAAAACCTACCAGGTGCTGCTTTACCAAAAAAAGCTCTATCCCAAGTTATACCAATATCATACTGATCAGCAACAGTAATCATTGATTCCATACCCTCTTTATCATAACCATAATCTTTTAAAAAATCATAAGTACGCATTCCAGTTAGGTACATCTCAGCAACTGAAGGCAGAGCATCTACGCCATTGGGATCATAGGCATGTCTCTTCCAAAACTCAGTATGCCATACAACCGCTGAGGAAAGACGAGGATGATTCTCCACAATAAGTACTGGAGTTCCATGATGCGCGGCAATATACGCCGTTGGTCCAATAAATAATGCATTAGAATATTCACCAGCTGGTTTTCTTTCATTAACATACCAGTAACTCCATGGATCTAAAGTTGAAAATACTATATCATTACTACCAGTTTTTTTTCTTATATCATCGTATATTTCTTTCAAAATTGTGTATCTCTTTACTTTTGCAATACTTTTTAATTCATTTAAAATATTAGAGTTTAGATTATTGCCAACATCTACAAGATAAATCTCCTCCACTCCTAACTTGTAAAATACATCTTTTGTTTCTCTTGGTATTTTATCTTTTGAAATATAAACCAGAGGTGCATTTAATACCGATGCCAATACTGTCCCTTCAGTAGCAGATGAAAGAGAATCTCCTTCATCCTGTGAAATTCCCTGTTTCAGTCTATACTCAATCTTAAAATTTACCTTAGAGGAAATATCATCCATTGAAAATACACATAAGGAGTAATTTTCACCTTTTTGGCATTCTCCGAGTCGAGAAAGATTAAGTTCTTGATATCCTTTTTCAGTTTTCTGTGCAGCAGTTAAAACTTCTTCTCCACCAGGTCCAATAAGAGAGAAACCAAGATGTGCATTTGGATTATCCCACGTTAATTTGAATGTAGCATTAGTACAACCATAAGGTGGATTTGTAGGTAACTTTATTACTTTCCCAGGATACAGTTCTATATCGATGTTATATTCTACATTAATATTGTTTTTAAGAGCCTCCATAAAAGTACCATATCTTCCAAAATTAATCAATCCAAGATGACGATGAGATGATGTAAATTTTTTCTCATCTACATCATGTGTAGGGACATCTGTTACAGATGCCATCCATGGGCCGTTTTTGTAAATATAAGAGCCCATAAACTCGAGATCCATACCAAACTTTTGATTCCAACCAAAGGTAGCTCCAACCTGCATCCATTCATCATTATATTTACAGAAAAGTTCGAGATTTGGATCACCAGGGGGGAAACTAGTATTTACTGCATTGAAAAAACCAGGTAAGTTAATTGCAAAATAAAAACATGGGTACCACAAACGAGCTTTTATATATTTGTATCCCTCTGGAATTGAAAAATCGACAAACTGAGGAGTAATAATGTTTACTTGTGGTACTTTAAATCTTTCCTGTTTTATTGTCCCTGGGGATAAACTATCTTCAATTTTTCCAGAAAATTCTTGATACTTTGTTTGTTGATTACTATAGTAAATCACTGCTACAACAGCTTTATCACTATAACCCCAATCGTTGAGAGCAATCTGAGAAGCAATACTATATGGATCATCTCCCTTTATTTCTTTAATATTTTTAGAAGGCCACTGTTTAACTTTATTCTTATCAACGTTGATCAATGTCATCCCATCGAGTTTACCATTACAGTAACTCATCCAGTCTTCCATGAAATAATCAATACCCTGGCGGGCATTGAGAGCTCTCTCTTTATCCTCTGTTATTGGATAAGGATCTTGATAGTACAGCAATGGATACGAAAATAATTTGTTGCTATCATCATAAAAAACAGTAGTAGGGATGGCTGATAGATAGGCATAGTCATCTAAGTAATTGTTTTCATCAAAGTTTACAAATGTAACCTTCTTAAGTGGTACAACAGGTTTCCAAGAAACGCCTTTATTAAAACCTTGAGAGCTGTTTGTATATGTTGTCATAGCAATAGGCATAATCGCGCTCAAAATCAAAAGATTCAATAGAGAGATAGCTATGAATTTTTTTATTTTTAAGTATGCTAACATTTTAACTCTCACACATTATTTTTATTTTATTATCTATATATATTTTGCTATTTATAATTTCAATAGCATAACAGAAGGTATACAAATAGGTTGTTATATCAAAAATGAAATTGTCAACTTAACAACTTTTAGTGAATATCTTATTCTGATGTTTTATGCCAAACTCGACTTAAGTTGACGACCACTCAAAAACAACAAAAAATAAAAGAGAATGATATATTTTTTTAATATTTAAA
>QMTJ01000204.1 GCA_003651045.1 Thermoplasmata archaeon
ATGTTCATCAATAAAATCCCTACATCTTCTAAGTGAAGCAAAAGAAACAGGTTCGATATGAAGCTTATTCGCAAACGTATAGTCACTTTTTTTAACAATAGGTAACTCTACTTTTATATTAACAAGTTTTGTAACATCAACCTCTAAGATAGTAACATTCCTAGGTTGATTATTTTCAAAACCCTCCAGGAAACGCGCCACCTCCTCAGGTGACCCGATAGTAGCTGATAAACCTATCCTCTGAAAACCTTTAGGGGTGTTTTCAACAGTTAAATCGTGTAGTCTTTCTAAACCCACAGCAAACTGTGCACCTCTCTCATCATCAGCAAGTTCATGAATCTCATCAACAATAACCCATCTCACACTTCTAAGATGCTCTCTTAATCTCTTACCTGTAAACATTATCTGAAAAGTTTCAGGAGTTGTAATAAGCATATCTGGAGGATTCTTCGACTGCCGTGCCCTTTCACTTTGCGATGTATCACCATGTCTCACTGCAATATCAATACCTAACTCTTTACCCCATTCAATAGTTCTATGGAGCATATCCCGGTTTAACGCTCTAAGAGGTGTAACATACAAGATAAAAATACCCTTCTTCTCTATATTTTTATAAGTATTACTTTCTTTCAGTTTTAAAAAATTATGAAAAACAGGTAACAACGCAGATTCTGTTTTACCTAAACCCGTTGGAGCTATTAAAAGAACATTTTCACCTTTCAAAATATGAGGTATCGCTATACTCTGAGGCTCAGTAGCTCTATGGATACCTCTAGAAAAAAGTAAACTCTGAATTTTTGGATTCAAAATAGAAAAAACCGTTGCCATTTTCAATTAAAAAACACAAATTATCAACATATATTTAGAATTTCTCCCTAAAAAATTTAGATACACTGTATGATAAAATTTTATTCTGTTGCACTATAAAATATAACTCCCATTACAAACCAGATTATTGAAATAACATAATACCAAGCAGCAGGTATATCAAAGATATTGATATTAAAATTCTCTACTCCGACAATAATACCAACAAGTATTAATATCAATGGTAAAAACAAACATAAGAATATTCTAACAATTTTTAATATCGAAGGTTTAATGTCTAAACTCGCTATAAATATTAAAATTAAAATTGGTAAAATAGTGAAGAAAAATACTGTAAGCCCTCGGAGTATATCTATTACTATATCTATCATATCGCTCATTCCGCATCAAACCCAGTATATCCTTTCTAATCCAGACTTTTTGTCGTATTAGGCAGGTATTATTTAAGGATTATTCTATGTTCATCTAAAATTTTTATCTTAGATTTTTAATCTTTCCAATTAAGATGCCATCTAAAAGATAAACATCTGAGTTTTCTAAATCTATTATATTACCCAGTGGACCAACTATTCCTCCTACATTTACTGGGTTACCACCACAAAGTGGGTTAAAGGCAGGCATTATTAATAATTGGGAACCAACAGAAACAGAAGGGTATCTCTTTTTTAGGTTATTCTCTAAAAAACTAGTTTTAATCCAACAGGATTCAAAACTTTTATAACCTAATCTATCAGTAAACATTATAGTTGGATGTGTATGACCCATGATTATTTGCTTAGAGGACATCACCTCTTGGTTAGGCCATCTGTGTCCATGGATGAAACCGATGTCATCAACTATAAAACCACTAGAAGGGTGGATAATCACCTCCTCAGGGCATAGTTTATCTATATTCCCATCGTGGTTACCTGGTACTATATGAACTATACCATATCGTTGTATTTCCTGTAAAAAAATTTTTACATCTCGTCTTTCTTGTATCGTAGATGAAGGAATATTATGTTTAATATCACCTAATAAAATGATTTCCTTGGGTTTAAGTCTTTTACAGAGTGAAAAAAGATGTTTACTCATGTTTTCTGTTTGAGAAGACACGTTTAAACCTTGCTCTCTGAGTTGGCTTTCTATCCCGATATGTAAATCTGCTACTACTATTGTTTTTTTATCTTTGATAAAAAGTACGGGTTCATTATGGAGTGGTTGAGCCTTTAGAAACTTCATATCTAAATATTACACCCTTTCATATGTTTGGGATAGTTTATTTTATAAATATTTTTTCAAAACATTTGATATTTCATCAATTATATCTGTTGCGATTAAACCATATGAACGTTTTTTAAATGCGTTGTTACCAGCGGTACCGTTTATAAACACGCTTATTCTCGCTGCATTGTATGGTCCAACTTTTTTTGATAGTAATGCACCTGTGATACCTGCGAGTACGTCACCAGTGCCACCTACGGTCATACCTGGGTTGTGTATATCATTTAACTTGGTTTCTTTACCGTTACTGATTATATCAACTGAGCCTTTTAAAAGAATGGTTACACCTATTTTTTTTGCATATTTTTCAACAGTTTTTTTTCTACCCTCAGTTTCACTTGGTAGTTTCACACCGGTTAATTCTTTGAATTCACCTGCATGTGGAGTGATCACAGTAGAGGTGTTTTTTATCAGCTCTGTTTTTTCACCAACAACTTGTATCGCATCTGCGTCGATTACCATGGGTTTCAGGTTTTTTACACATCTGTTAATGATTTTTTCAATAGCTTTTTTTGTTATATTTTCAGATCCTAAACCTGGTCCAATAACAACAGCGTCAACTTTGGATAGTATTTTTTCTATTAAACCAATATCTTCTGGGGTTAAAATTTCATCATGTTTTAGTTCTGTTACAATTAGATTAGGGGATAATTTAGCGATACCTATAGCTAGTTTTTTAGGTTGTATAAATGGTGAAAAAGAAGTTATTGCTTTTGCTACTCTTTTTGGTGCAGCGATAAAAACAAGGTCTATACCTGTTCTCAATGCTGCTAAACCTGATAACGCTGGTGCACCAATATATGGTCCACCACCGATGACTAAAAGTTTTCCGTTGTCTCCTTTATGTGATGTTTTTTTTGGTTTAGGGTAATATGTTGATAGTTCTCCTGG
>QMTJ01000205.1 GCA_003651045.1 Thermoplasmata archaeon
ACTTGTTGGGTGAAACAACTGTAAATGATAACAACTGGCATTATATCGCGGTTTCTTATGATTATTCAACAGGTATCGGGGTTATTTATGTCGATGGTAGAATTGATGAAATAGAGAAGTGTCATGACCCTGGAGATGCTTTGGGGTCAGGAGATACTCCTAATGGTTTCATAGGTAAAAGCAATGAAAGCACCACTATGGAGACATGGGATTTGTTAACCTATGACGATTTTGAAGATGGATTTGGAAACTATACAGATGGTGGATATGATTGTAACTTGTATACTGGTGGTACTTTTGCTCATCAAGGAAGCAATGCTGCAAATATAGAGGACAATAGCGGTGTTGCTTCCTCGTTTTATCATACAAACGGTATAGATGTCCATACACCAGGCTATATCTCAATAAAAGTTGATTTCTGGTTTAGAGCAGAAAGTATGGAATTCAGAGAAGATTTCTGGCTAAAATACTATGATGGATCTAAATGGAGAAAAATTGCAGATTACGATGCCGAAGTGGATTTTGTAAATGGCCAGTTTTACCATGAAATCGTCTGGATTAACGAAACAGAGTATACATTTCCAACTAATATGAAAATCAGATTTCAATGTGATGCATCAAGTGACTACGATGATGTATACATCGATCAGGTATATGTCAATGCAACTACAGGAGCCGCAGAGATCAGCAATTTCAGTGGAATAATTGATGAATTCCATATTTATAACCGTGCTCTCTCAAGTGAACAAATCTATCAAAATTATCTCTGCTCCAAAGATGGTTTGTCTGATAAAAGTGTTATAGTCTCAGATGAAACCATATCAGGTGAAACCTGGAACTGCATAGTCACTCCGAATGATGGAACACAGGATGACATCCCAGTAGAATCAAACTCTTTGCAAATAGTTGAATACACTGGAGGTGAACAATAAAAAAATGAGTAACAACTTGATTAAAACTATTGCAACTATCATTGGACTAGTGCTTTTTCTTTCTAATATAGTTCTCATCTATCCATTAGAGAGAGTAGTAGCTGGTTCATATAACGGAGAAGATCTAGCTCTTGCTATACTTCATAACTCTTCATGGCTTATAAGTTCATCATACACTGATACTGATCCTTCAGGTCATAGACAAGCAGCTGTGCTATCTTCACTCGGGGTAATGCAACCTACAGATAATGATACATTTGCATTGTTAAGCACAGGGATAGCAGGAGTCAACATTATTACAACAAACCAAGAGGAACCTGGTGACGAAAGAGGAACATGGTTCAGCGGTGGAAAATATGGTTACCCACGTGATGAAGCTACTTTAACAATGACATTACAGGTCCCACCATATATGCATTACCTCTATTATGATGTTCAATTCTTCAGTGCTGAATACCCTGAATATGTAGGGACTCAATACAACGATAAACTAACTATAACCGTTGATTCCCCCTCAAAAGGTACATCAACCTATATCTTTGACGTAAACAGTGGATACTTTGTCCTCGATTCAAACAACATACCAGGTACTGGTTTTGATGTTTTCGCTACAAGTGGCAACCCAAATAATGTAGACTTACTTGATAGAACACCCCGGACACCAGGGGCAGATGCAGGTGCCTCAGATCTACTTCAGATAGGAGGATTATCACATCCTGTTTCACCAAATGAACAGATAACGGTAACAATTGATATAAAAGACGCAGGTGACAACCTATTCGACAGCGGAGCATTCATCGACAACCTACGGTTCTCCGGATACGCGAAAACCGAGATTGTAGCTAGGAAAACCGTAGAGGATTTGAATGGTGGTTCTCCAGAATGTGGTGACACGTTAAAATATCATGTAACAATTAGTAACACAGGAACAGCTGACCAAAACAACAACCCAGGTAACGAGTTCGAAGACTTCATACCAGAAAACACAACATATGTACCAGGTTCAGCTACAGCATCCTCTGGAACAGTAAACTATGACTCTATAAATAAAAAGATAACATGGGACGGCGGTGTACCAGCAGAGAGTAGCGTAATAATAGAATTCCAAGTAACAGTTGATAACGGTCTTAAAAACGGTACAATAATATCTAATCAGGGTACAGTCTTCTGGGATAGCAATGAGGATGGAACAAACGATGCCACTGAGTTAACAGATGACCCCTATGTAGATGATGGTATAGACTTGGATGGAGATGGAGACACAGATGACGACGACCCGACAAATATTACTGTTGTAACATTTGAACCACCATCATATGTCACTGAGGATTTCTCAGATGACACGCCTGGTGAAAACGCAACTCAATCATACCTCGGACGAAACTGGTTTAAAACAAGCAACGGAAGAATAGGAAACAACTTCGAAGTCGCATCAAGTTACCGTTACAGTACTGTTAAATCATTTAAAACAAAACTTAGATCCTCCGGTGGCATACAATATTGGAATTACTCGTTATCCAACCTTAGCAGCGATATAACCTGGTGGGAGGTATGGTTCACATGTGGTAACAATAGCGAGTATTCAGACCTCCACCTAAATTTCAAAAACAACAACGACGTCGATATTGCAAAGTTGAAATTTGAATATGTTCATCAAGGTACACAAGAACCAACAGACTGGGTTTTAGAGTTACATTATTGGGATCCCGTCTCTGGGTGGACTCGTTTAAACTCTGACTACCCTGGTGGATACCTCTATAACGACTGGTATAAAATTAGAATCGAGAGAAACGGTGAAAACCAGATTACTTACCTATTGAACCGTAGTAGTGTGGGAGTTGTTGATTCTGCAACTGGAGGACAACTTAGTGCTTCTTTTTCAAACTTAGACCGAGTTGAATTTAGCAGCACCGTGAACCCTGTGGTTTGTCCAATGTTTTTCTGGGATGAACATAGCATAGGATTAGTTAACAACTAAATGTTTAGAAAAAAAATAAAGATTAGATAAATGTTTAAATTAATATTATGG
>QMTJ01000206.1 GCA_003651045.1 Thermoplasmata archaeon
ATACTGTTAGGTTTTTGATACCTAGTTCGAAGCACCATTCTAGTAGTTCTTCGATTTTGTCTCTACCGAGTAGGTATCCTGCGGTGGGTTTTAAACCGAATTCAGTGGCGAAACGTCTGTTTCCATCCATTATAACTGCTACATGTTGTGGTATAGGGTCTTGTTTTATTTGTTCGATGAGCTTTAGATCTTTGAATTCGTTGACTTTTTTTGAAAAGTAGTTGTAGATGTCTGAGTTGTAGATCATTGCACCTATTTTTCTAGCTGTGCTACTTCGTATTGCGTATTCTTCTATTTGGTTTATCTTTTTACCAGCAAATGCTTTTAATGTTGTTTTTCTAGATGGAATTTTTTTTTGCCTCCTCTTTTTTTTAGTTTATAGTTATAATACTTGTTTTTGTTATTAATAGTTTTTTATGTGTAAAATTTGTTTAACTTATAACAATTTATTCATCGTCTATGAATAAAAAGAAGTTTTTAAATTCATATGTTTATCGTATTTTTGTGTTAATTTTGTTGTTTTAAAGTATTTTATTTTTTGTTTTTTTCTACGAATTTTTTTATTTCGTCAATGTTTTCTAATATTAATTGTGCCTTTCTAAGTCCAAATCTAAATGGATAGGCATCGTTTTCATCTTTTTTTAATACGATAACTGGATTTCCATTATATTCTTCAAATTCTACTGGCATTTTTTAGTAGCCTCCAATATAGAGATAAATTAATTACTGGTACTAAATTGTTTTTCTTTTTTTTTATTTTTAATTCAATTTTTTTTGAATAATCATTTTTTTGTTAAATTTGTGTTATGAAAGTAGTTTGTTTTCCAAAGTGTTTAAATAAGAAAAACATATTCCGACTCCTTACATTTAATATGGGTGATTAGCCTGGGAAACATTAGACCGTTGTATATAAAAAACATTGCGATAAATCTGGTTAAGAGGTTTCCAGATCAATTTAAATACAATGATTTCCAGCATAATAAAGAGAAAGTAGCTGAGTTAAGTGATGTTAGTAGTAAACTTTTAAGGAATCGTATAGCTGGTTATATTACTAGGTATTTAGCGGTTCAGAATAAAGGAAAAACAAGTCCACCAATTTCTGGGTAGTAACCTAAAATTTATTTTAGATGTAGTTGTTTATTTGGTTCTAAAATTAAATATGGGGGGCATGTTTATAGAAAAAAAGATACAACGTGCTATAGAAGATTTAAGGAAAGGAAAGTTTATCCTAATATATGATGATGATCATCGTGAGGGTGAAACAGATCTAGTGATGGCATCAGAGTTTGTTACACCTGTTTCTATTAAGACTATGAGGAAGGATGGTGGTGGGTTAATTTTTATTATGATTTCAAAAGAAATAGCTGACGAGTTGAAACTCCCTTTTCTCGCTGATATGTATGCTAATGTTGAGGATAGATACCCGGTTCTTAAGTTTTTAGCACCATATGATATACCATATGATTCTAAGTCTTCTTTTTCACTTTATATTAATCATCGTGAAACTTTTACGGGTGTTACTGATATTGATCGTAGTCTCACTATGAGACGTTTTGCTGAGTTTGTTAAAAAAACAAATTTTGATAATGGTTATGCTGTAGAGTTGTTTGGTAAAGAGTTTAGGTCACCAGGGCATGTACCTATTTGTGTAGCTGTAGAGGGTTTGTTAGATGAGCGAAGAGGACATACTGAGCTTGTTGTGTCTATGTTGAAAATGGCTGGTCTTGTTCCTGTTGGTAGCGGCTGTGAGATAATGAGTGATGATGGTAAGGCGTTGTCTAAGGATAAAACAAAAGAGTACGCTAAAAAGCATGATCTTGTTTTTCTTGAGGGAAAGGAGATTGTTGAAGCGTGGAAGAAATGGTTAAAGTAATGGCAACTGGGACTTTTGATTTATTGCATCTTGGTCATATTTATTTTCTTAAAGAGGCAAAGAAACTAGGGGATGAGCTTGTTGTAGTGGTTGCAACTGATGCTACTGTTAGAAAGTTGAAACATGAACCTGTTAACCCTGAACACGTTAGACTTAGTTTAATTAAGGAGTTGAAAATGGTTGATAAGGCTTATCTTGGTTATGAGGATGATATGTATAAAATAGTTGAAGAGGTTAAACCTGATATTATTGCTCTAGGTTTTGACCAGATACATGATGAGAATAAGATTAAAGCTGAGCTTAAGAAAAGGAATATTAATGCTGAGGTTGTACGTCTTAAAGAGTTTAAAAATGGTAGCGATCTAGAAGGTACAAGGAAAATCATCAGTAAAATCATATCCGCATATGAATTCCAAAAACAAATGGAGAGGATAGAAAGTAGATGAAACGGATTGGTATAGCTGATACAACATTTGCTCGTTACGATATGGCGTCTGCAGCTATAAACGAGTTGCAATCAAATCATACGGGTTTCAAAATAGTACGTTACACGGTGCCAGGAATAAAGGATTTACCTGTTGCGTGTAAAAAACTTTTTGAGGAACAAAACTGTGACATTGTAATGGCACTTGGCATGCCTGGTTCAAAACCTATTGATAAAACATGTGCACATGAAGCAAGTCTTGGTCTTATACAAACTCAGCTCATGTGTAACAAACATGTTATAGAGGTATTTGTACATGAGGATGAAGCAGAGGATGAAAAAGAACTGGCATGGCTTGCTGAACAACGCACGAGAGAACATGCATTAAATGTTTTGGATTTACTTTTCAACCCGGATAAACTTGTTAAAAACGCAGGTAGAGGGTTGAGACAAGGATATAGGGATGTAGGAACTCTTAGAGAATAAAAAAATTTAGAGTAGGATGTGAAAAAATGGTAAAAAATGAGAGGATAAGAATTGGAGCTGTTGTTTCTGAGTTTAACTATGATATAACAATGATGATGCTTGAAAGAGCAAAAGAACACGCTGAATTCCTTGGAGCTGAGATAACAAAAATAGTAAAAGTC
>QMTJ01000207.1 GCA_003651045.1 Thermoplasmata archaeon
AGTTCTATTGTTATAGAAGAAACTAGCGAGCATTATACACATTGATACTATGATAGGTGCAAGAAGTGTAAAAGGACGTATGAGATCAAAATAACCTTTAACAACTTTTTTTATATACCTTATATTTCTCATCTCTGTATTTACTCCATTTTTTTTCAACATTAAATTATTCTTTTTTTTTATTGGTTTATAAGAGTTGTTTGACATATGTTATCAAAAAAATTGATGAGAGCTTCTTCATAAAAAGGGTTAATTAAAACATACTTGTTGTTTTTGAATGTTTTAAATTATTGATAAAAACATGATGTAAATCACATATTATTTTTTTAGATAGATAGTGGTGTTAAGGCTTGCTTTTTGAGAGAATCCTAAAATGCTTACTGCCATTATTATATTTCTTCTTATAATCCTCAAGAGGAAAATTTAGCCATCTGACGATAACCACATACTATCTTGATTCTTACCCCTTTTTTGTATAGTTATAAAAATAAAGAAAGGATCTATTCCAATTTTTATTTAAATATAATGTCATTTTGTTATTATGCCACGATAGTTTAAAATACTTTCAATGTAAAAATGATTTTAGTATATCAATTTATTAGTAAAAAGTTGGGTGGTGAAAAAATGGATTATTTCAAAGAATTGGAGAAACAAAAGAATGTAGGTCATTGCTATAATTGTGATACAAACTGGTTAACTTGGAAGGATAAAATAGAATCATGTCCTTTTTGTAAGAGTAAAAACGTTACATTAGATGTTAAAACAAGTTCGTAGTTTGAAAAACTAAGGAAGATCTCAAACTCAGATTTTTTATATACACAAACTATTTCTACAGCCTATATAATATATAATTGTAGGAGGGATGGCTATGAAAGATGATCCTATTGCAAGAGTTCTTGATGATCTTCTGAAATTTGATGACATACTTGCATGTATGGTTGGTCGTCGCGGCATGATTGATAGTATTTTACCAAGTGATGGCACAGATAGTTTTAAACCCGAAATTAATGAGATATGGGATATTGTTAGACGGACGATGGATTCTCAGTTATCAGTCATAAGTGAATTTTCACGAGTAGGTCTTAAAAGATTAAATTTTCAACTACAGGATTATGATGTAATGTTTTATGTAATACCTGATACAGAGAATGCATTGGTGGCAATTGTTCGTGCACTTGCAAATAGGGGATTAATCGCTGTTGAAATGGAAAATGCTCGACGTGAGATTATTAGGATTAGAGAGGAAGAAGAAAAAAAGTTATTTGCTACCACTTGAGATATGGATAGAACATAAAAAATTTAAAAGAAGAAATTATGAATACATCAAAGTTAGAAGCATCTATAGGTCTCTCTCGTAAATGGGATGCACGAGAAGCAGGAAGAGAAGTGGTAGAGTCAGCTATAAAGAACTTGAATAGACCACCGAATTTTTTTGTTTTATTTTCAACTATACATTATGAGAAACATGGGGGGTTCCAAGAATTACTAAACGGGGTTTTTGATATTCTACCTCATAACACACCACTGATTGGTGGAACTGTCTCTGGCTTTTCAAATAATTATGGCGTATATGCCCGGGGCGCAACTGCTTTAGCGGTTTCTTATCCTCATATGGATGTAGCAATTGGATACGGGAAAAATACAAAAAGAAATCCAAAAAAGGCAGCCAGACAATGTGCAAAAATGATTAAAGAAGGTTTAAAGGATAGTAAGTATGAGAATAAATTTTTACTTAACTTAATATCAGCCTCAGAACTCCCTGATATGCCACCTTTTAATAGAAAAAAAATTATTAAATCTAGTTTATCAATAAAATTACTAATACGATTCTTTAGTTTTTCACAGTATGTCTTACAAAAAGGTGCTGGGCGGGATGATGAAGTTATGCGAGAATTGGCAAAACTCCTTCCAGATTACTATATGCTCGGTGGTGGAACTTTAGATGACGAGAAAAATCTTAGAAACTATCAATTTTTTAATAATAGAGTACTTAAAAGCTCTGTTGTTTCTCTTGGTATAAAAACGAAATATAAACTAGACGTATGTACTACTCATAATATGAAAAAAACAGATATTAATTTTAATATTACCAGAAATAGTAAAGACGGTAGAATCATCCATGAGATAGATGGTAAACCTGCTGCGTCTGAACTGCAAAAGCGACTAAATTGGTCAGGAGATCTTATAACAAACGAAAATTTTTATCCAACGATTTACTATTTTCCCTTAGGTTTTTCTAGTGATGGTGATAATAAAAACCTTGGACCAAGAATAATTGGGGCAATTTATGGGGAATCATTAGTAACTGTAATAAGTGCAAAAAGTTCTTATGGATCCATACTTACTATTGATGGAAAGGGGTTGTTAAAAGCGATTGATGATAATCTGAAAACTTTTCATGATAAACCCAATAAACCTGAGTTTGGATTGATTGCTTCCTGCACAGCACGCCTCGAAACGCTAGAGGAATATATATATCAGGAAAGAGAGCGTCTTCTTGATTACTTCAGTGAAAAACCTTTTATTATATTTTATGTTGGAGGTGAATCAACTTATTCTCCAGAGAAGGGTCTTAAATTTGTTAATATGTCATTTAACACTGCGATTTTTTGGAAAGAAGTAAATTAATAAGTCTTGCTCTATAATTGATGTAATGTTTCTTTTCATTTTCTGAGCAACGCTCTTAATGAATCAAGTATAGAGTTTTTTCCAGTATACACCTCATGAGCAATAAGTGTTAATTTATTAATATATTTGCCAACACTATGATTCATAAATCTATTGTTATAATCATTAAATGAATAATTACTATTTTGGAATGCATCAACTATAGCATTTGCTGCTAGATCTCCATAGGCTAAGGATAAATGAATCCCTCCTCCTATTAGTGGTTCAATGCCAGCAGC
>QMTJ01000208.1 GCA_003651045.1 Thermoplasmata archaeon
GTCATATTCCATGTTCTCTATTAGTTTACGTTCACGTCTGCTGAAACGTATACGTTTATTACCAAGATATTTTTTAATAATTTTTTTCCTGTCCTCATCAGTGAACTTTGTATCATCTTTATGATTCGTTTGTTTTTCCTCTACAGTTTTTGTTTCAACAATGTTTTCTTTTTTTTCAACTTTATGGTTGTTCACTATTTCATCAACTTTTTTACCAACATCATCTTTAGTTTGTTCTTTTAAAAAATCATCGAATTTACTCATAAATCTTTTCCTCTCCACCTGGTTTCGGTAAAAAATCTTTGAGTGATTTCATCTTCTTTTTTATTTCTTTTTTTTCTTTCATCTTCTGCCAAAGAGAAAACGCTTCATATGGTGTTGCTACTGGTTCAATGAATGCTTGCAGCAGTCTTTCTGTTCCGCCAAGTGCACTGGTTAGACGCATCTCACCAATCCATGCATAATACAGATTTTCAAATACATCCATGATTGCTTCGCTACGTGTCCCCATGTCGAATAATCGCTGTAAAAGTGTGAAATCATTTTGGAAAAAAACAAGTGTCTTGCTATCTTTCACATAGCCAAGGAGGGCATCTGGCGACATCAGTTCTGTTTTACTCTTTGGCTCAATCGGCTGATGAAAAAGCATTTTGTACTGGTGAGAGTACATATCTGTTGGTACTTCACCATACAACCGTAGTTCTTTCAAATATCGTTCAGTGCTACTCGTTGTTTTGTAATCAGAATCCATAACAACGTTATATACGTTATATAGTATTTAAACTTCACGTTATTCTAGCTGTTACATTAGCATAAACTATATACAGAGAAACCGCAATAATTGTTAAACCCCATACAAAACTGTATGTCCCAAAAGGCATTGTAGCATCTGTATAAGAAAAAGTAACAACTTGGGTATCACCATCTGTTGTAATTGTTGCCCCACTCTGGACTTGTACACCTGTTGTTATTATGATCAACCCGAAGATAAGAAGCCAGAAACCAGCAATAGCTCCAAATGTTGTACTACGTTCAACTACTCCTACGCCAATAAATATGAAAAAAACCAATATCCAAATCCAAATAAGTATATCAATCATAGTATGTAATCTTTTTCATAATATAAAAAAGTTAATGAAAAAAACTCGAAGCATTGTGGAAATATTTATCTTCTTCGTCTACGATATGTTCTTTTTTTCCTACGGGTTTTACGTCTATATGATCTCTTTCTCATATTTTTTTCCTCAAAAACATAAAAAATACTTTGTGGTTATGGCAAAAGAGACATACCACCGATGAGTGATATGCCTCTGACCGTTACTAGCCTCTAAGTCACACAGTAGCCCACGGAAATAATGGTTTTAGTAGAGACCGACTACCACTAGGATGAGAGCTACTGCTATGAACAATGGTAACAGGTTGACAAGCGTTCCAGCAGTACCAGTGATACTTGCTGTTTCAGTGACGTTTATAACTACTGGTATGACTACTGCTACACCGATGATTATGACTACCATTATCCCGATGAACTGCTTTGTGACCTGGGCTTTGAATCCTGTTTTTTCCTCGCTAAACATTGGATTTTCATCCTCCGTTTCTTTACTTCTGCTTTCTTTATTTCTGGGGTGCAGAGCCGAGTATCCCCATATTCCATGGACAATATATATAATCATTTTTAAGTTATTTAAAACCTAGTGGTAAAAAAATAATTGGTTATATTGTGCTATGAATTATTCTATGAGGTTAGCCATACAAAGGATCACATCACGTTTTTTATGACCCTTTGGAATTCGAGTTATTAAACCAGTTTTACGCAGGTATTCCTCTATACGTTTAACATCTTCCTTATTCAATCTGATGTTTACTACCATCAGTTCAAACTCTGTTTTTTCTACTACACCGTTTTCTTTTTGTTTCTCCTCAAGTTTCTGAAGTATTTTATCAATCACTGGCGGTATCTCATCAGGTTTACTAAAACCCATACACATCACCTTTTCACAAGTTTATTCAAACCAATACCAAACAATAATCCTATTATTATCGCTACTCCTATTTTAAGCGTTGGAATATATTCAAATACCAAGAACATTGCTGGGATGATAATAACTGAGCCGATCAGCATCCCCATACCGAATACAGCAGTAAGTATAAGGAAAAACATGAATAAAAACAATGCCGCTATAAGTTCACTACCAAAAATACCATTGGATGATGTAAACATTCTGCTAATAGGATCTATTATATCAGTCCAGTTAATATTTGCAGCCATAACTGGTATCTGTGATATTAACTCTTTTATCATGTTGGTGTTCCCCTAATGAATTCTATAATAGCAAGAATAAGTAGAAGGTTGAAAAAAGCAGCCAATACATATGACACAGGGAAAACCGTATTAAGCTGCTGTGTTTCATCCGTTATCTGAGTTATTGGAAAGACGAAAACATTCAGAAACACTACTAACAAAACAATTGGGAAGAAATACTGTAGATAAACAGTGGTACCACCAGTGATACGCCCAAGAACAAACGTTAATATGGCACCGCCACCAAGCAATCCCAATCCTGCTAGTATCATACTACCAAGATTTGAAAATATTGTATTGGTTTTACCAGTGCCAGGCTGGAAATACTCCGGGTCTGTTATGTTTGTCTTGTTTACACCACTTTCATCAGTTAACAACGGGTAATTAGAATATGTCTCCCATACAGTTTGAAAACCGAACATATAAAGAACTAATGTTAGACCAAAAAGTAGAAACACGTATGTTGAAAGCCCTGCTCTGAGTTTTTTATATGTTCTTTTTTTCATCACAACCTACTACATAAAAATACACCCATAGTATATAAAACAAACGTTACGAAGAAAATCATCCAGCCACTAACA
>QMTJ01000209.1 GCA_003651045.1 Thermoplasmata archaeon
CATGCACAGACACCTCAAGAGATCTATTAGAACGTAAAAGAGTTTTATCAACATTCATCTCAAAGTTTATCATATTAGCAGGGTTAACGAAACGAAGTTTTTTTCTGTATATTTTTTTACCATCGGATGTAACATTTAAAAAAACTGATTCACCTGGTTGAGTGACTCGGAGAGTGAAATGAACAAGTCCACTCTGGTTGACCCTTTGAGGAACTACGTATCTAACACCCTCTCCAGGTTTAACAAAGATTTCAGAGTTTTTTGTTTTCTCTTGTTTTAACCTCTGAGCAACATATTTCCCTGCGTGTCTAGCACCAACCGATAAAGCATCTACGGTATCGTATACTTGTAGACAATTACCACAAGCGAAAACACCAGGTATATTTGTTTCATAAAACTGATCCACCCTTGGACCACGGGTTATATTATCGATTTCTACACCAGCGTTTTTTGAAAGTTCATTCTCAGGTATTAAACCTAGGGATAAAAGAAGAGTATCACATTTTATTTCCTTCTCAGTACCAGGGATAACATTCATGTTTTTGCCAACCTTCGCGATCGTAACACTCTCAAGTCTATCCCTACCTTTGATATAAGTAACTGTGTGATTCAGGTAGAGAGGAATATCATAGTCATCAAGACATTGAACAACGTTACGAGGTAGACCACTAGCATAAGGAAGTATTTCTACGACACCAAGGACATTAGCTCCTTCGAGTTTTAAACGACGAGCCATAATAAGACCAACATCACCAGAACCAAGGATAACCACGTTTTTACCAGGCATAATGTTGTACAAGTTAATGAAAGCCTGAGCTACACCTGCTGTAAATACACCACTAGGTCGATCACCAGGGATCATAACATTCCAACGTGTTTTCTCACGGCACCCCATAGCGAGAACAATACCCCTAGTTTTTATCTTATAAACTCCTTCCTTGTTCACTGCAATTATCTCAAGTTTTTTATTAAAACCAAGAACCATAGTCTCACTCATAATAGTAACACCATGTTTCTCTGCTAACTCAATGTACATATTTGCATACTCGGGACCAGTCATAGAAACACCTGTTTCCTCGACACCAAAACCATCATGTATACACTGTGGGAGGATACCACCAAGCCAACTATTTCTATCAAGAATTACAACTTTTTCAGCACCATTCTCCGAAGCAGAAACAGCAGCAGCAAGACCAGCAGGACCACCACCAATAACTGCCACATCAAAAACTTCTTCAATCACTTTCTCACCCCTCCTCACTTGTTTCTCTCGTTCTACCTACGAAAAGATTAGACTCTGATGATTTCAACTTGATTTCTTTGACATCCATATCAAAATTTTTTTCCATAACACGTACAATATGCTGAGTACAGAAACCACCTTGGCAACGACCCATACCAGCACGACAACGATATTTCACAGAAGATAAAGATTTCGCGCCAAGAAGATTAGAAAGGGCATCAATAACCTCACCCTCAGTCACCTGCTCACACCTACATATAATCCTACCATGACGGTTATTGCTTTTAACTAGCTTTGATTTTTCATCTAATGACATCTCAGAAAAACGTTTATCAAAAATTCTCTTAGTTTTGAAATCATCCTTTAAACTCATATCAAAAAAATCTGACAACATATCTGAAATTTTTTTAGCAATAGCAGGAGCAGCTGTAAGACCAGGTGATTCAATACCTAACAGATTTATCAATCCAGGATTCTTCCTGCTTTCCTCTATCCGAAAATCAGCCCATCCACCCTCACTAGGAGAAGCAAGTTTACATCGAATACCAGAATAAGCAGATATAACACCTTCCTCTGGAATATCAGGTATTATCACTCTTACCTCTTCCATCAAAGTCTTCATCATATCACGCGTTGTACATGTAGCCTCCAGATCATCAATAAATTCTGCACTTGGACCAAGAAGAATATTCCCCTCAATCGTAGGAGTAATATGCACACCTAGAACACCAAGTTCTTTAACAGGAACAGGATAAATCATACTATTAACTAAACTACTATATTCTTTATCTAAAATCAAATATTCTCCCCTACAAGGATATACATTGAAATCAGGTTTTTCCAACATTGAAACAACATCTCTACAGTTCAAACCAGCAGCATTAATTACAACCCTTGATTGAAAAACACCTTTGTTTGTTTCAATTAAAAAACCATCCTTGGTTTTTTTTAAACCATTAACTTTTGTCTCAAGATAAAAAACAACATCATTAAGAACAGCATTTTCAGCCAGTGCAATAGTAAACTCATATGGTAGAACGATACCAGCAGTTGGAACCCATAAACCCCTATAACATGACACATTTGGTTCTTTTTGCTTTACTTCTCTACCAGAAAGTATCTCAAGACCAGGTACATTGTTTTCTTCACCAACTTTTTTTAATCTCTCAAGCTCATTTGTCTCCTCTTCATCCTTCGCTATAATATACTTCCCAACCCATTTCAGAGAGAAACCTAGTTTTTCTGAAAGTTCTTGGAACATTTTATTTCCCTGGACGCAGAAACGAGCTTTGAGTGAACCTGGTGGTGAGTTAATACCACTATGAACCACTCCACTATTTGCTTTACTATTACCAGAGCATACATCAACTCCCTTCTCAAAAACAACAACATCTAATTTGTATTTTGATAACTCCCATGCAACTGCTGAACCAATTACACCACCACCAATAATTGCTACATGGAAGTTTTTCATTGGACTCGAGAATAATTAAGGGCTATATAAATAGATTAGGAAAAACACAACTGGAAAAGAGTATCAGGGTATCTTAATTTTTATTAAATACTTTCTTTATATCAGTTATTCATTCCGAGGTAATATTTGATGGAGACTACTATCCCTTACGGGAGAGAA
>QMTJ01000210.1 GCA_003651045.1 Thermoplasmata archaeon
AAAAAACTTTGAGATATGTTAATAGATTTTTTATCATAGGTATAGTAGTAGTTTTTTTATTTACAACCGCGACATCAGCTTTTGAAATCTACCAAACCATAGAAAAAAACAAGGATATCGAGACTATAACACTTGATTTTTCGTTTTCAAAACCAAAACTTGAAAAAATAAAAATCAAAAATAAAATATTCGACCGTGTAACTATTGATAGTCTCCAAAATACATATGGCCTTAACAAACCTTCTCTACCTGTTAAACCAGTGAAGATACTGCTGCCGCAGGGTAGAAACGTGAAAAACATAGAGGTGTATACATCTAATAAGATAAGTTTAGGTAAAGGTTTTAATATAGAAACCGGGGGTAACTTGGTTCCATTAACAGACACATATATGATGAGATCAAGGGATAAATTTTCTTCTGTCTCCCAAGGTATAGGTTATACTATTATGTCCAAAGGTTTCAATTCTTTGTATCAAAACATTGGTGTTTACATTTACCGGGGTTTCTCTATTTTACATGTGAACATCTACCCGGTTCAATATGATATAGAAACGGGGGAGTTGAGTTTTTTTAATGATGTAAAACTCGTAGTTGAAACAGAAGAATCACAAGTTTATAAAGCATTTCGTGGTTTCCCTCGGGATTACAAGATCGTTAGAGATATCGTGGATAACCCTTCATGTTTAGATACTTATAAACCTGTTTCTATGGGTAGATCCTATTCAATAGAGACTCATGAGTATGTAATAATTACTAGTGAAAAATTCAAGAATGCTAACGGGGAGTATACGTTCCAGGATCTCATGTATGATAAGCTTTTAAAGGGTTTGAATCCTAAGATTGTTACTGTTGAAGAAATCATGAACAACCCGGAGTATGGAGTATTTGGTTCATGGGGTGATGGTAACTCTGAGAATCCCTTCTATCAGAGTGAGATCACAGGTAATCTTGAACTCTTCGATGATAAACCAGCTAGGATACGGAATTTTATACGCTATGCGTATATGGAATGGGGTACTGATTATGTTTTACTAGGTGGAGATGCCGATGTGATCAACCCTGAGGATAACATCATCCCACTTCGTGGTCTTTTTGCAAATGAATCAGGTTTACCATTAACCTCTACTTTTTCTCCCTCTGAGGAGGAAGATGATATTCCATCAGATGTTTACTATGCTTGTCTCGATGGTAATTTCAACTATGATTGTGACATGCATTTTGGTGAAAGCGCAGATCGTAATGATGTCAATAGTATTGATGAAGCAGATCTCTATGCAGAGGTATGGGTAGGACGGGCATGTGTTGATTCAAAAGAAGAAATCTCTAATTTCGTGATGAAAACACTCAAATACGAGGAAATGGGTAAAGACCCTTATTTATCTAAAATACTTTTTGTAGGTGAAGATCTTGGTACGTCCTTCTATACACGCTGGGGTGGGGATTATAAAGATCTCATAGAAAGTTATGTTCCATCACAGTATAATCTAACCAAGTTATATGATCGTGATCATGAGTACAATGATTGGAGTCCACAGGAGTTTTTTGATTTATTAGTTACAAATCCTGTGCAGATTATTAACCATGATGGACATGGAAATGAAGATTATATGCTCAAGGTATACGGGAGTGACATTAGACTTTTAGAGAATGAAAAACCTTTTTTCATTTACTCGCATTCTTGTCTCACAGGTGCGTTTGATAACTACAACTGTTGGTCAGGATATGTAAGCGGAGACTGTATCGCTGAGATTTTAACATGTGAAATCCCCTATGGAGCATACGCGTGTATCCTTAATGCAAGATTTGGCTTGGGGAGTGAAGACAGTATTGAATCACCATCTGGTGCCTATGATAGCTCGTTTTATAAGGCTTTGTTTACTGAAAACATAAGACAGCTTGGTCCTGCTAATCATTATTCTAAACAAGATAACATTTGGAGGATAGATGAGAATGGTTACCGGTGGTGTTATTATCAGACTAACTTGTTTGGTGACCCAGAGCTTAGCATTAGGGGTCCTAATGATGTTTCTCCTGAGAAACCTTCTAAACCTGTTGGTACAACACGGGGTAAACCTGGTGAGGAATATACGTATACAACAGCTGCGGTGGATCCTGATGGTGATGATCTTTATTACTGGTTTGATTGGGGTGATGGTACATATAGTGGTTGGCTTGGTCCGTATCAAAGTGGTGAGACAGCTAATGGTAGTCATAAATGGAGTGACAGGGGTGAATATATGGTTAGGGTGAAGGCTAAGAATACAAAGGGTTTGCAGAGTGAATGGTCAGATCCACTTAGTATTAATATGCCACGTGGGAGAGGATTGTATCGTTTTTTACTGTTGAGGTTTCTAGATGGTTTTTCTTATTTATTTGATGTTTCTATATAGGGTGTTTTTTCTGTGATTTTTTCAAAAAATTTTTTTCTCATTTTGCCATACTTACACGATAAGTTTAAATAATATTATTTACAAAGTATAACATGAAAGGTGGTGATTGAGAAAATGAAAATTGTCAGTGAAATAAGCAGCCAACAAGAACTGGATGAAATGAAAGCTATCATGGAAATCTTCATAGTCAACAACAGAATCAAACAATTAGCACAAGAAGCTTAAACAAAAAATTACTGGTATAATCAAAAGTAAACAACATCTATAGCTTAATTCAGATGTAACAGTTTTTAACACCACCATTTAAACCCTTCTTTCCTTCTTCTTTTATAATTTACTTTTTTTAATTCAATGATTCATCATAAAGAAATGTCACTTGTAATGATTTTTTATTAACTAAAATTATTAACAATCAAAGATTAGTTTGTTTAACAAATTTTTTTAACATCTATTAAATCTATTAAATTAAAAAAGGAAG
>QMTJ01000211.1 GCA_003651045.1 Thermoplasmata archaeon
GAAGAAGTAGAGAAAAAAATGGGTAGACCTCAGTTTTATAGCAAGGTACCACGGGATGTTAAAGAACAAGAATATCCTAACTTGATTTATACAACCAAAGGTGTCGTTTTCATCCATATTTTCAAAACCAAAGAGATGGACAGACCAGAGTATCATGCTGTTACACCTGAGTTAAACGAGGTTGAAAAACAAAAAAAAGACATTATCCTTGAGATGATGTATGAACGTGCTCATCTAAAAACAAATATTAAAACACAAGATGAGCTAAGGAAAGCAATAAAAGAAGTATTAGATGAAATCACTGTCATCGATGAAAACGCAGAGGGGAAAATTGAGAAATCAAAAGGTGGAAAGATAAAAGTTAGCTCTGTAGAAAGAATGGATATAGAATATGATATAACCAAAGATATCGTAGGAGGAGGACCTCTTGAACCCTTCATGAGGGACCCATATATCGAAGATATTCATATTATAACAGGAGAAAACGTCCATCTAATCCATAAAGTCTTTGAAATGGTTAAAACAAACGTTTATATTGATAAATCCTGGGCTAACACGTTTTCGCAGGAGTTCGCTGAAAAAATCGGTAGCCCTGTAAGTGAAGGTCAACCTATAGCAGATGGAACACTCCCAGATGGTAGCCGTGTAAACATTATACATAGCAAAGATGTAAGCCTAAAAGGACCTACTATGACCGTCCGGAAGTTCAGTGAAACACCAATTAGTATAACACAACTTATAAACTGGGGTACAATGGACGCAGGTATAGCCGCCTATCTCTGGCTCTGCCTACAATACGGTCGTAGTATATTTGTATGTGGTGAAACTGCATCAGGCAAAACCACTACATCTAATGCTATGTTTGTGTTTATCCCACCAGATAAAAAAATTTTCTCTGTAGAAAACACTCCTGAGGTTAAAGTACCTCACGCTGTATGGCAACAGTTGTTAACTAGATCAACAGGTCCCAAAGAAGGACACATAGACGAAGGAGACCTCCTAAGGGCAGGGTTGAGATCTAGACCAGACTATATTATACCTGGTGAGACCAGAGGAATAGAAGGAAGAGTAGTATTTCAGGCTATGCAAACAGGTCACCCTGTTGTAACAACATTCCACGCTGGTAGCGTTACTAAAGTTATACAGCGTTTCACAGGACACCCGATAAACATACCTAAAACATTCATGGACAACCTAGACGTAGTATTGATCCAGATGGCAGTAGAACGAAAAGGTAAACGAATTAGACGAGTACTATCAGTTGATGAAATCGAAGGTTACAACAAAGAAGTAGATGGTATAATGTCTAGAAAAGCCTTTGAATGGAATGCCGTGGATGACACACATATATTCAAAGCCAATAGAAACAGTTTCATCCTAGAACAAAGAATAGCACCAATGGCTGGTTTCCAAGACCCGACTCAGATTTATGAGGAATACGATAGAAGAAAACATATCCTGGAGAGAATGGTTGAAGAAAAAATATTTGACTATTATGAGGTTGTTCAATTCATATGGACATTCTACAGAGAAGGAGTACAAGGATTACCTATCTCAATATAAGAAAAACATTGCAGTCTTTAAAACCCGAGTTTAAAGAAAAAAGCGGAAAAAAAACGGAGGGGGTTAACAACAAAAAGAAGAACAGAAAATGTGGTCTGAATAAACCCTAAATTAGAAACAAAAAAAATGGAGAAACAGTGACAGAAATGACAGAGATGAATGAAAAAGAAAAAGAGGAAATTCTTCAGAAAAACCCTCATTTGAAAAAATACGTTGACAGTATTAAAAAGAAAATGAGTGAACCAGTGTTTTATTCAGTGTTACCATTTGAAGCAAGAGAACAAGAATACCCTAACTTAATATATTCTGGGAAGGGATCAGTTTTTGTTCACATATACAAAACAAGAGACATGGATGAAATGGAATACCATGCGATTGAACCAACGTTAGATGAAAACGAAAAAATAAAATATGATGAAATATTGAAACTAATAGTTAAACTAGCACCCAAGAAAGAGAAAGTTGTAACAGATGAGGAATTAAAAAAAGTCTTGCATGAACTCATAGATGAAATCATCGAGGTTGATGAGAATGCAGCTGGGATCCCTAAGTCTAAAAAAGGCGAGGTAAAACTTGTTAAACGTGATAAAATCAAGGCTACTTCTCTTCAAAAAAGAAACATTGAATACTATATCATCAAAAACCTTGTAGGTAGTGGCCCTTTAGAATGTTTCATGAATGATCCATATCTTGAGGATATACATATTATAACTGGTCATAAAATCCATCTTATCCATAAAGTCTTTGGAATGATTAAAACCAATGTTGAAATTAGTAAAGAAGAGGGGCATGAATTCGCTAGGAAATTAAGTGAAAAAATGGGGACACCAGTTAGTGAAGGTCAACCAATTGTTGATGGTGTATTACCTGATGGAAGCCGAGGAAACATCATCTATAGCGACGCGATAAGTATCAAAGGACCTAGCATGACAATTAGACGGTTTACAGAAACACCTATCAGTGTAACACAGCTTATCAAATGGGGTACACTGGATGCAGGTATAGCTGCTTATCTATGGATATGTCTACAATATGGACGGAGTTTTTTCCTCTGCGGTGGAACCGCCTGTGGCAAAACAACTACTATGAACGCTATTATCCCATTTATTCCACCTGAAAAAAAGATATACACTGCTGAAAGTACACCTGAGTTACAAGTACCGCATACAGTATGGCAACGTTTACTCACAAAAACAACAGGGCCAGAAGAAGGACAAGTAGATTTATTCGACTTGTTAAAAGCAGCATTAAGATCCAGACCCGAGTACATTATACCTGGTGAAGTAAGAGGAGCA
>QMTJ01000212.1 GCA_003651045.1 Thermoplasmata archaeon
AGTCTAAGTTTTCTTGTTTAATAGATGGATGTATACATGGTAATGAATGGGAAGCAGGTGAGTCCTGTTTGTATCTCGCGGAGTATCTTTTAATAAATTTTGGGAGTAATATGAGTATTACACGTATTTTGAATAATAGTATTGTGTACATTGTACCCTTGGTGAACCCTGATGGTAGAATGAGTAATACTAGATGGAATAGTGATGGTATAGATCTCAATAGGAATTTCGACATTGATTTCGGTAGATTACGTGGGCATGCCCTATCTTTGGGAAAACTTTTTGGTGTAATAAAAATACCTGTTATTCGTTTTCCCCGTTTAGGTTTATGGTTTACCAATTGCGGGAGACATCCTTTTTCTGAACCTGAAACACAAGCTATGAGAGGTCTTATGAAAAAAATTAGCAGCAAAGGTGGTTTCTCTTTTTATGTGAATTGTCACACAGCTATGCATATGGTTATTACACCTTGGAGTGCTTTTAAACCACCTTTTGAAATACCATCTAATGAAGAAAATGTGTTTAGTTATGTAAAGAGATGGGTAACAGAAAACACAGAATATGAAGATAAACCAATGGGTTACTATGCAAGTGGTACAGCTACAGACTGGTGTTTCAAAGAGTTTCATATTCCTACGTTCACTTTTGAAATCCTTTCAAGGGAGTACGAACCAGGTTCCAGGCAGGGTAAACATGATCATCTAGTTCATTGGATGAAAACTACGCTTCCTGTTTTTATGTATCTATTGGTAAACATTGAAAATCTACATAACTGGCAGATACCTACTATTCAGCCATGTCTACCTGATGGTGTTCCACCGGCGCCTCTTCATTAACCTTTATCAGCTGGTTATATATTTACTCATTCTATAGAGAGGTATCTATTAAATGAAGATTTTATCATGGAATGTTAACGGTATCCGTGCAGCTTCCAGGAAAGGGTTATACGAATGGTTCAAAAAAGAATCACCAGATATTCTATGTTTACAAGAAATAAAAGCAATACCTGAGCAAGTACCACTATACCTGCGTAACCCTCCGGGGTACCATGTTTTCTGGAATCCTGCAACGAGGAAAGGATATAGTGGCGTGGTAACATATACCAGAGAAAAACCGATGACTGTGAAAAAAGGATTTGGCATTGAAAAATTCGACCAGGAGGGGAGAATACTTATCACTGAGTTTCCAAGTTTCACATTATTCAACATCTACTATCCAAATGGTAAAAAAAACCAGGAACGGCTAGATTACAAACTTGATTTCTATGATACGTTTCTAGGGTATGTTGATAATCTTAAAACTGCAGGGAAAAACATCATCGTCTGCGGTGACTTTAACACTGCCCATAAAGAGATAGACTTAGCACGGCCAAGGGAAAACGAAAAAATCTCAGGGTTTTTACCAGTAGAACGCGCATGGATTGATACATTCATTGACCATGGGTACATTGACACCTTCAGGTATTTCCATAAAGAACCAGGTCAATATACTTGGTGGGATATGAAAACCCGTGCACGTGAGAGGAATATCGGCTGGAGGATAGATTATTTCTTTGTCAATAGAGAGTTTATACAATATGTTAAAAACGCTTTTATCATGCAAGATGTCACAGGTTCTGACCACTGCCCTGTTGGTATCGAAATAGACATATGAAAAAGAAAGGGATGATATGTAGAAGGGGGGATTATAATATGGTGAAGGAGTCGCTTGATTTTATTTATAAACAACAAAAAGAACTATCACTACTCAGTGGGATAGGAGCTTTACTGAGTTGGGATCAGATGACTTATATGCCGAGAATGGGAGCTAACTGGCGTTCTGAGCAAACTGCTCTGATAGCGAAATGGTCGCATGAAAGAATTATATCTGATAAACTCTGGAAACACATAACAAAACTATCTGAACACCTGGATGAACTTGCTGAGAATGATCAAAATGTTGTAAAAAGATTAAAAAAAGATGTAGAGAAAGCACGGAAAATACCATCTGATTTTGTGGAAAAAATGACTAAAACTACTACTCTTGCATATACTGCATGGGAGGAAGCGAGAAACAAAAATGATTTCAAAGTTTTTTCTCCTCATCTTGAAAAAATCATAGAGCTTGAGAAACAGTATTGTGATTTTATTAATCTACCAGGTCCTCGTTATAATAGTTTACTTGATGATTATGAAGAAGGTATGACTACTAGTAGGTTAAAAAAAGAATTTAATTATCTTAAATCTAAAGTTGTTGATATTTTAAATGAGATAACGGTAAGTGATGTTTACAAAGAACAAGAATCTTTAAAAAAGAAAGGGTTTAGTAAAGAGAAACAAAAAAGGATTTGTGAACTAGTTTTTGAGAAGATGAACCTCCCCAGAGATCGTTCTCGTTGGGATGTCTCCATTCATCCTTTTACAACAAGTATTGGTTACGATGATGTACGTATCACTACAAACTTTGAACACCCTAATGGTTTGTTTTCTTTTTTCTCTATGATTCATGAAGCAGGTCACGCATTATATGAGCTAGGTTTCCCCCGAGGATGCTATGAGTATACTGTTATCTCTGATGCAGCATCTGTAGGTTTACATGAGTCACAATCCCGTTTCTGGGAGAACATGATCGCACGTAGTGAATACTTCTGGAAATATTTCTACAAGATATTCAAGGAAAACTTTTCAGAAGAATTTATCGATATAAATTTCGAAAAATGGTTCAAATATGTTAACCAGGTTAAACCTTCTCTTATACGTGTTGAAGCAGATGAATTAACCTACCCGTTACATGTAATCCTTCGTTTCGAATTAGAAACAAAACTTATTGATGAAAAAATTAGTGTCTCTGAACTACCTGTTTTATGGAA
>QMTJ01000213.1 GCA_003651045.1 Thermoplasmata archaeon
TCCTTTCACGATAAACTCTTGGAAAGGATATAACTATAATGGTCAAGAGATTGAAATCGAAGTTATTTAAAAGAAATCCCTTAAGAGAGTGAGTTTGAAATTAATCTTTCCAACGTGCTTCTTCTTTTACCACTTCTATTTTAAGGATTAAATCTGTCGAGAGTTTAGGTAGATTTTGCATAGTCCCAAGCCGAGTGTCATATAATAGGATAAACGTGTTTTGGATGACATTTAATGTGTCCTCTTTTATTGAGTTTAAAAACTTATATAATTCGTTTATCTCTTGCTCAGTTGGTTTTGAGAAGTTGATAAATTGTGACAGGGAATCTATTATGATAATTTCTGGTTCTGCTTTTTCTATTCCAAAGTTTATTATTTTTTTAAGTTCTTCAAGGTTGTATGGTGGTTTATGGTAAAGGCAATCATCTTTTTGTTCTTCCTCAGGGAACGCGTATCCTGATACGCAATCTATGAAAAATATTCTCTTCTCAGCTAATGGTTTCCTCTGTAGTACCAATGTCATAAAATCATAGCTTCTAGTTAACGAAATATATAATATGTTTAAGAACTGCCCTGGTCTAACTTTTTTTAAAAAATCAACAATGTCAGTGAATTCTATAGAGTTATGTGTCAATAGGATAAGTCCTCGTATATCTTTTAAAATAGTATCTATTTCTTTATGTACTTCTTTCCAATAGTTTATATTCTCCAATAACACTTCGTCTGTACTTTTTGATTCTATCGAGTAATAACTATTATTGTTGGGCATGTTTTTTCACTGCGTTTACAAGATCATCAAATTCAAAAGGTTTCGTAATATAGTCAACAACATTTCCCATATTCATTATTTTCTTTTTTTCTTCATCAGAGAATCTAACAACTGTTAAAAGCAATATTTTAGGATTGGTTTTTTTCTCTTTAATTTTTTCAAGTATTTCGCGTGTAGTAAGACCAGGCATCATCACATCTAGTGTTACAAGATCTGGTTGAAAAACATCAACTTTTTCAAGGAACTCCTGCCCGTCTTTAGCGGTTTCTGTCTCATATCCCTCTTTTTGTAGTATGAGATTTATCATATCTCTCAAGTCTTGTTCGTCATCCACCACCATCACTTTAGGCATTTTCCTCTTTCCTCCCTTTTTAAAGATTTATAAACAAACTCATCATATTAATCATTTTTCTCTGCCTCTTCTTCTTTTTTGATTTTTAAACCAAATATATCTGCATCTTTAAATCGTTCCTCATGGTTTAAAACAGGTTTTATTGGCAAGGTAAATTTAAACGTGCTACCCTCTCCAACTTTGCTATCAACCCAGATATCGCCACCATGTGATAGAATGATTCCTCTAGAGATCGCAAGCCCAAGTCCTGCACCTCCAAATTTACGATCCATACCTGAATCAACTTGGTAGAATGTGTCAAAAATCTTTTTTTGTTTATTCTTTGGTATGCCTTTACCATAGTCTTGTATTTCAAACAAAATTTTGTCTTTTTTATCTTTTTTAACTCGTATAAAGATAGTGGAATTCTCTGGTGAGAATTTTATTGCGTTGTTTACAATGTTTATTATAACCTGTTTTATTCTTTCAGGATCTATAAAGAGTTTTGGTAGATTTTTTTGTATTGTGGTTTTAATTTGTATTTTTTTGGTTTCTGCAAAAGACTGCATTGTTTCTATTACTTCAGAGATTACTTCTTCCACATCTGTTTCTTCTGGTAAAAATTTCATAGTACCTGATTCCAATCGTGAAACATCAAGTATATCTCTGATAAGGTTATCAAGACGGTTGATATTCCTGAGAATAACTTTAAGGGCTTTTTTCTGCTCATCAGTAATATCTCCTAGTACTCCTTTAAGTAACATTTGCGCGTATCCTTTAATCGCAGACATTGGTGTTCTAAGTTCATGAGATGTTATGTTGAGGACCTCTGATTTTATTTTATTCAACTTTTTAAGTTGAATATTTTGTTTTTTAATTTTTTCTTGTTTCTTTCTCAGCTCTTCTTCTGCTTTTTTTTGTTCTGTGATGTCAACAAATGATGCAAATATATTACTGATTTTACCTTTTTCATCTTTTACAAAATTGATGGATATTTGAACAGGAAATGTTGAACCATCTTTTCTTTCACCGATTATTTCTCCAGTCCACCCCCCGAGATCTACTAATTTGCTAAGTATTTCACGATAATCTTCATTTTTTTCCCAGAAACTTATAATTGGTTTACCAATGACCTCCTCTGGTTTATTATACTTCCACATTTTTAGAAAAGAATCGTTTACATAGATTAAATTACCAAGTGAATCTGTAATCACGATTCCATTAATTGATGATTTAATAGCTGCATCTCTAATTTTTATTTCTTCTTCAATTTCTTTTCTCTTAGTTATGTCTCTGATGATTCCTATCGCATGCCATTTACCTTTTATTTTAACAGAAGACAATGATAACTCCACAGGGAATTCTATACCATTTTTCTTCAACGCCGTTAATTCAATTGTTTTCCCAACTGCAACACCCTCTCCAGTGTTTTTGAATTTTTCAAAACCCCCGCGATAAGCCTCATGAAGAATCTCTGGTGCAATAAGATAATGTAAATGTTTCCCAAGGACTTCCTCGGCTTTATAACCGAACATTCTTTCTGCCGCTTTATTCCAGTAGCTAACGTTTCCATTGTCATCCATCATAATGATGGCATCATATGCAGATGAAGTTATTATTCTGAATTTTTCTTCACTCTCCTGTAGTTTTTCCTCCATCTCCTTTAATTCTGAGATATCTCTAAAATCCTCGATAACCCCGATAACATCTCCATTAGCATCCTTTAACGGAGTTACAACCTCCAAA
>QMTJ01000214.1 GCA_003651045.1 Thermoplasmata archaeon
ATAAACCCAATATAATCAATGAAAACCTTTATCCTCAAATTAGAAAAACAGTTAAAACCATCTATGAATCTGCATCAAAACAAGGTTTCACAATACATGACATCACCTATCACGTAGGTAGAGAAAAAATCTACATCATTATTAAAACAGATGCTGAACCTTTAACAGAAACCATACTACACATGGGTCCACCAGTTAAACTAAAGAAAAACAGTAAAGATTTCCTAAAAAAATGGCAGGGTAACAGTAGAGTAGTAAAAGGACCATATGAAAAAAACGGTCGATATTTTGTTGAAATAAAAAGAGAATATAGAAACCTCAAAAGCTATCTATCATCTGAGTTAAAAAAACTTAGCCTGGGTAAAAACATAGAAGAAATCGTTAAATCAAACTATGAACTCCTTGATTTAAAAGATCTACTAATAGATGAGTTAAAAGAGTTTTGGACAGTTTATTTAGATGGTAAAATGAGTTGGGAAAGATAGAAACATGTCTATGAAAACCATTGGAGTTTACACAAAAGATTTCTCATTATATTATGACCTACTCAGGGTTTTAAAAAATAGGAAAATCCAATATGTATCTCTCACTTCTCTCGATGACATCCCGAAAAAAATTGGTGTAATTTTAACCTCCAACAAAGAAATACATGATGTTAAAACACCTAAGGTTATCGCTGCTGACGCCTATGACAGCATCGACCACGCAGTTGATCTCGCCTTGCAGATGCTCATCGGGAAAGATTTATACTCCAAAGTTTACATTGGAATCGACCCTGGTGAAAAACCAGGTGTAGCAGTTGTCGGCGATGACATACTTCTTCAAAAAACATCTGTTGATGACCCTAAAAAAGTATTGTCTATTGTTAAACGTTTTCTAAGAGAATACCCCGCGGTTCAAACAATTATTAGAATAGGTCATGGCTCAATCAATATTAGAAACCGAATTATTAACTCGTTGATAACACTTGGCGTAACAGTTGAAATCGTTGATGAAACAAGAACTACACCTTATAAACAACGTAGACATGAGAAGGATAGCGAGGCAGCAGCTGCTATAGCGCTTATCCATGGTGGACGGGTTCAGAAAAAACTTCCTCTTGAACCTAGTAAGGGTGAAATCCGTATAATACAAGAGCGAAGTAGGAAACTAACTGGTGGAAAATTCAGCATCTCAGAGGAAACCGCGAGGAAAGTAATAGAAGAAGGAATCAGTCTTGAGGAAGCAGTTGAACTTGAAAAAAACACTATGAAGAAACCCAAACGTTTATGAGCCTGTTGTATATGCAGATTAGGTAACAGTTGATGAAGTTAAAAAGAGCATTAATTAGTGTCTCTGATAAAACTGGTGTAACTGATTTTGCAAAAAAACTAGATAATCTTGGAATAGAAATCGTATCAACTGGTGGAACCAGTCGTGTTTTAAAAAAATCTGGTTTAAAAGTTAAAGATATCACCGATGTCACTGGTTTCCCAGAGATGCTAGATGGACGCGTGAAAACACTACATCCACGGGTACATGCAGGGATTCTAGCACGACGAGATATAAAACAACACATGGATACCTTAAAAAAACATAATATTCAACCTATTGATCTTCTATGTGTAAACCTATACCCTTTTGAGGCTACTATTAAAAAACCAGGAGTAAAAATAGAAGAAGTAATTGAGAACATAGACATCGGTGGACCAACATTAATAAGATCTGCCGCTAAAAACTACAGGGATGTAATAGTTGTTACCAAACCAGAACAATACCCTATGGTTATTGAAACACTAAAAAACAAAGGAGATCTAAACCTCGATGAAAGAAAAAAACTAGCAGTTGAAGCATTCTCACACACAGCACTCTACGACTCAATAATATCAAACTATCTAAGAAACAAATGGTTAGACGAAAAACTACCAGATGAAAAAACACTAAGCATGCGAAAAATACAAGATATGAGATACGGTGAAAACCCACACCTCCATGGTGCCTTCTACAAAGAAATACCAGAAACACTTGAACCCTGTATAACAAACGCTGTTAAACTACAAGGAAAAGAATTATCCTACAACAACATCCTAGACTCTGACTGCGCAATAGAAACCATAAAAGAATTCACACAACCAACATGCGTGATAATCAAACATGCAACACCATGCGGTATAGCCAGTGCAGAAAACCTACTAGAAGCCTGGAAAAAAGCATACTCTACAGATGTTTATTCACCATTCGGCGGGATAGTATCATTCAACAGAACAGTAGACACAAATGTAGCAGAAGAACTATCAAAATTCTTTTTAGAAGTCATAATCGCACCAGGTTACAGTAAAAAAGCACTTGAAATATTTAGCAAAAAAAAGAACCTACGACTCCTCGAGTTAAAAGGACTAAAACAGGTTTCTAAAAGAAAAGGAATCACATGTAGAAGCGTCGTCGGAGGATACCTATTACAAGACCGAGATACCTGGCTTTCTGATATGAAAAACTGGAAAACCGTTACAAAAAACAAACCCACACAACAAGACCTTGAAACCATGCTTTTCGCAGTTAAATGCGTAAAACACATCAAATCCAACTCAGTAGTCTTCGTAAAAGACACACATACAGTAGCTATAGGTGGTGGACAAACAGCAAGAGTAGACGCAGTATGGATCGCGACACATAAAGGAAAAGAAAACATAAAAGGATCAACCATGGCTAGTGACGCATTCTTCCCATTCCGAGACGCAGTAGACGTAGCAGCAGAAGCAGGTGTCAAAGCAATTATTCAACCAGGTGGTAGCATCCGCGACGAGGAAGTAATAAAAGCAGCTGATGAACACAACATAATAATGGTTTTCACAGGTCAAAGA
>QMTJ01000215.1 GCA_003651045.1 Thermoplasmata archaeon
CCAAAAGCCAGAACAACCAATTACTATTACTTTTAATACTCTTTCCTTCCATTTACCGCACTGCAAAATATAATTTGTCTTTATATTGTTTTACATCTAACAATTTATACAACAAATGCTACACAAAAAATGAAAAAAAAAGAATTTATTGAAACGGACTTTTCTTCACATTAACAATAACATCCATAATTTTCTCAACAGATTCATCAACATCAACCTTCCTTGTAAAACCAGTTCGTCTCTTCGCAACCTCGATATCCCTCACAACGTCAACCTTCTCCTGATCAACAGAATAAAAAGTACCACGTTGATTATGATAACTACCCAAGTACTCCTGCTCTATCTGACCAGGCGTAGGAATCATAAGAGCCTTTACACCTATAACCGCAAGATCAAGAATAGTAGAATAACCACTGCGAGAAACCACAAGTTTAGCTCTATTCAAAACATCCTCCCTTTCATCCTTCGTCATAAAAGAATAAACCTCAACATCACCCTTCTTAACAACATCCTTCTTCTCTGTTTTACCCAATGTTACAACTATTTTACCATCCAAACCCCTGATTTGAGATAAAAGTTTTTTCTCCAGTAAACTCCTCTGAGGCTCAGGACCAGTAATAGATACCAAACAATCAATATCTTTCCTCAAATTTTTCTTTTTAAAATCAGAAAGAACACCAACATAATACAGTTTACTCTCATCAATCCTATACAGATTATGCGACAACTCACCTGAGAGATTGTCCTCATCAGCATAATCCGGTACAATAACACCAGCGAAACGTTTAAAGAAAAAAAGATTAAAAAGTTCACTACCCCGTTCAAACATTTTAATACGAAGAGGATTCATAATACGCATCTGATGCGAAATAAAAAAAGAAGGAACCCTTTTACTATACACATCATAACGAGCATCAGAAACAATAACATCATATCTTTCATTCCTCAACATCTTTGTAACCCTAGCAAGACCCTTCTCTATCCTACGTATAAACATAGGCCAATAAACCATACTCTTCGCCATAAACTGACGAGAATTCTCCGAAAGCAACATAGGATAATCAGGTATATCCACATACGCCTCTACACTCTCACCTAACTCCTTCTTCAACAACTCAAGCGACCGACCATTTGATATAACAGTGAGATCATTACCCTCAGATAATAACCTCCTAACCACAGGTAGAGACCGTGTCGCATGACCAAGCCCCCATGAACAAACCGCATAAATAACCTTCATCCTAACGCTGTAATCCACAACATATTAAAATAAGTAACTAGAAAACAAAAAAAAACCATCTATCACTTTTTATACACGAAACCCCATTAACCCCCCAATATGGTGTTGAAAAACATATGAACTTCAAAGAAAAACTAAAACATATTGTAAACAAAAACAACAGCCTACTCTGCATAGGTTTAGATATAGACAAAGAAAAAATACCACAGTTTTTACTCAAAAAAAACCAAAACCCACTCTTCGAATTCAACAAAACCATCATAGACGCAACAAAAGACCTCATATGCGCATACAAACTAAACCTAGCCTTCTACGAAACACTAGGAACAGAAGGATTCAAACTACTAGAAAAAACAATCAAATACATACCCAAAGACATAATCATAATACTAGATGGAAAACGCAACGACATAGGCAACACCGCTCAAAAATATGCAGAAGCAATGTTCAAAACACTAAAAGCCGATGCAACCACAGTCAACCCCTACCTAGGGATCGACGGAATACAACCATTCCTAAAATACAAAAACAAATGCACCTTCATACTATGCAGAACATCCAATCCATCAGCAAAAGACATACAAGATTTAAAAACCAAAGGTAAACCACTATACCAACACATAGCAAACAAAATAAAAGAATGGAACACAGAAGGAAACTGCGGAGCAATAGCCGGAGCAACCTACCCACATGAACTCAAAACCATACGTGAAATACTAGGAGAAGACATACCCATACTAATACCAGGAATAGGTAAACAAGGAGGAAACATCAAAAAAACAGTAAAAAACGGTACAAACTCCAAAGGAGAAATGGCAATAATCAACTCCTCACGTAGCATAATCTTCGCAGGATCAAATGAAAACTACAAAGAAAAAACAAGAGAAACAGCAGAAAAACTAAAAAACGAAATCAACAAATACAGATAAAAAAAACACCTCAAAAGAACCAAAACCCATATTAAGTAGTTCCTATTTTAAATCTAATTATTCCTTGATTCGAAGATCCCAATGACAACAAAAAAAATGATTTGGGATGCAAGATCAAGGAAACAACAAAAAAAATTGATACCACACAAAAAATAGGGTCCCTCTTCGACCTATCAGACGCACGTGTCAAAAAGGTATGAAAAAGAGGACAACCATGGTATCAAAAAACCCTGTCGCAAAATAGCCGCAGTAGATATTTCCACTGCTGCCTACGAAGAAATACTACTGCAGCTACACCCAGCAACACCACCTTCTTTAAACCACTAAGGTTTGTTGGGTGACAGCGACAGAAAAAAACAACAAAAACAAAAAAACCTAATACTAAAAAAACATGTGCAGAAAAAAAGAAAAATATGATTACTTTTTTCTTTCTCTTTTTACACTTTTTCTTTATACTCTACGTTTAAATTCACTACTTTATGACCAATAATCGGTAAACCCTTTATCACACCATTAACATTACCTGGTAAGAACCCCATAACCCATATATGCATCGTTAAATTCTCACCGTTTTCAAATGTCATGTTACTAATACTATAACTCAGATTTACAGTAATATTATCACTTTTTTCTCCACCAAGTACTGA
>QMTJ01000216.1 GCA_003651045.1 Thermoplasmata archaeon
AGGTATGATCATAGTGCTGGTGCATATAATTTCATTATGGAAACAGATATAGGAGGAGATGATACACAGGTGGCTAGTGTTACTAGCGATACTACTGGTTTTAAATATCTTTGTGGCAGGTGGCAACAGGATGGTTATCTGAATATGTTTGTTGGTGGTGTTGATGATAGTGATAGTAGCAGTAATCTCACTAGTATGACTAATCCTGATAACAGTAAATATATTGGTAGAAGGGGGACATCATATTGTGATGGTATCATTGATGAACTCCGTATTAGTGATATTAAACGTAGTGATGCTTGGATTGATGCAACATATAATAATGCTGTTAATCAGACTACTTTTATTAGTGTTGGGACTAATACTACTAATGTTGGGACAACCGTTTCATTGGTGTTACATGATAACAAGTTCACGCATAGTGGGCAACTTGGCAATACTTCTTTGAGTAACGAAACAGGGACATACTATGAATGGGCTGAGTTCAATGTTAGTTATGATGGAACAAACGTGGAATACATCCGCATTAATATCACAGATATACACGCAAATATAACTAGTAGTAACTGTAGCTACCAGTTCAGTAGTGACAATACAACATGGGGTGGACTAGGTGGTAATTGGAAATCTGGTGGTGATGGTGGTTTCACTATAATTCTTAATCAGACTACTTGGACAACTGCTAATGGTTGCTATGGCACTAACCCGTTCCCGATTAGTAGTAATACTAGTATCTGGATGGTTGAGAAAGTAACAATACCTACAGGCATAGGCATAGAAACATATAGCACTACTACAGGCACAAGCCGGACTTGGGATGCAGGGTATTATACCTGATCAGGAGGAATATATGAAACAATTTTTTTCATATATTCTAAACAAGATTGAATATGGTAAACCTATTTCACATGGTATGGATACATATGAAATGAAACAGTATTTTGAAAAAAGATATAATGAACGATTTGAAATGAACAAAAACCTCTTAGAAAAATATAATTTATACGGTAAAACATTATTAGATATATGTAGCGGTTTCGGACAAGATAGCGTTTTTTTCGCTAAACATGGAAACATGATAGTTGACAGTATAGAAAAAGATTGGAAAGCAACAGCAATTCATCAAGATTTCATAGAAAAATATGATGTTATTGATAAAAACAAAATATTCTGTTGTGACATGTTTAAATTCGTTCCAATAGAAGAATATGATGTTGTTTATACCAGTAGTCCTAGTAATTGGATGCATGGTAATCCTGACAAGGTTATACCAGATAAATGGTTAAACTTTTTAAAATTAGTTCTAAAACCAGATGGTTTTTTCATTGCTCGATTATATGGCGGTAATTATACTTCTCTTGTAATCCGTAGCGACACATTTATAAAACTCTTAAAAGAACGTTTAGAGTCTATTGATTTTTCCCTACTAGACTATCAACCAGAAAAATTTGCTTCAACAATTTTTGTAGCTAGGAGGAACAAAAAATGAAAAAAATCAAGTTTTTCCTCATTTTGATCATGTTTTTCATAGTTTTTATTTATCCTTACCCTAATATGTTTGTTTCTTCGTATAATATAACACATGGTGATATTGATACGATTTATAGCGATAACTACTATGATGCTTTCCCAGCATGTACAAATACAAGTAATGGAACATGGATTGTAACATTTGGATACGGTACATATCATAGCGATTCCAGTATGGTTCTAAAAGGAGTTCGTTCTTTTGACTATGGTCAGACATGGAGTAGTCCTTTTCTTATTCGTGATGGTTCTGGACAGACTGAATGTGCAGCGATGATTACTGCACCAAATGGTAATGTTGTAGCTTGTATTATGGATGAGGGAGGCAATGATAAAGCAACTTGGTGTATCAGCACAGACAATGGTAGCAGTTGGACGTATAAAGGATATATTGATGGGGGTACTGGGAAACTTGCCCATCCAACTGGTATACACATAGTAAACAACGACATCTATGTTTGTGGTTATCAATTCGATGGCGGTAGTGGTTATGACGGTCACAATTGTAGTATTTGGAGATCATCTGATAACGGTAACAGTTGGAGTTTTTATAGCTGGGTTGACCATTACAATGCTAATGATGAATGGGATTTCTTCCCACTTAATAATACTCATTGGATTGCATTGTTTAGAGAATATCCTGATACAGAAAATGGTGCTTGGCAAGCTGAAAGTTTTGACGCTGGTCTTACTTGGACTAATTTTACGAATCGTCAGAATTTTTTTGGTGGCGGGTTACATTTGCCTAAACTTCATTGGCTTAACGAGGATAAAAAAATCATTCTTCTCACTGGACGGGTATATAACAAAACAACAGGGTATATAGCTACTAAATATTGGATTAGTGACGATAATGGTACAACTTGGCAGAATGCGACAACAATTGTAGATGGTTCTCTCACTGGTGCTGGTGGTGATGATATGGGGTATACTGATGTGATTCAGGAGGATGCAAGAGCATATATGGTTTATTATAATGGTAAAAAAGTAAATGCTCCTAGTAGTGATTGTCCTGATATTTATGGAATTTGGATTTATGACAATACATCATATAATGGTGGATCATCAAATGTTAACCCATATTTTGTGGATATAAACGAACAGACCAACAATACTATTCTCACTACTGGTGTTAGATGGGGCAACGCTACACGGTACAATAGTAGCGATTACAGCGGTGATAGCGTTTTTCTTGGTGTAAATAGTTATGAGATACAAATAGCGAATGATAGCGGTTTTGTTGATGTTTTTGCAAATGTTACAGGGATTAACAATACTTATG
>QMTJ01000217.1 GCA_003651045.1 Thermoplasmata archaeon
AAATAGCAAACTGGTTTCGAATAAAAGAAGATGTTGTTTTTTTCATAGAGGCACACTCCACATAATTATTGTTAACTTCCCAGGTTTCGTCTGAGCCTCGTTTAAATACACCCCTACATCTTTTGATACAGCAACCCTAGCCCTTACGTTTGTAGGTAGATTTTCAGGGAAATCTAAATATGTGGATCCCCAGCTTATTCTAACTATAAAATCTACATGGTCTCTTTGGTACTCCTCACGTATCGAATTCAGTTTTTCTTTACTCTCCGTTTTTTTTAACAATGGTAGATCAACTATTCCACCTTCTCTTATGAAAAAACAATCTGGGTTTGTTAGTTTTGTTGCTATAAAATCTGCTGTTTGATATTTTTCAAGGTTATCTATCCTTACATCATATGCGGTATACGTGTTAGCTATTAACAAAATAAAAAGGGTGAAACCGATCATAACAATTGATAAAGCAGGAAGCGTGGTAAACTCTTCAGAAACAGCATTTTCATCTTCTATAAAATCTTTTAAATAATAATATGTTTTCATTAGTTACCCCCAATCTAGATATGCTAAATTACGATGAAGACTCTATAATAATAGAAATTACCTAATATATTATATAAGAACTGTGTTAAATATATAACAATTAAATGTAAGAAAAATCTATATCATAACAAAATACTATTTTTCCAAACAAACTGATGTATCCCTTTTGAAATAACAAAAAAACAAGATATATTGTTATACTTATAACAAGGTTTACCTGTTTTTAGAATATACTTTTTAAAAAAATGTTACAACTATAACATAATATTATTATATTAAAACCCATATGAAATATTCAGTGTGTTAAAATTTAGCAATATTTTGTTGCTAAAAAATAAAACGTGCATGATATAATATAAAAAACCTGTTTAAAAAACAGGACAGGGGGCAAAAAAATGAAAAAAAGATGTTTTAAAAAAAATAATAAGGCGCAGGTGTTAGGTCTTCCTATGTATCTAATTATAATAATGATTGTCGCTGTCGCGGTGATCGCGGCTGTTTTATTCATGTTACCCCGCGGAACCAAAACCATGGAGGCACTAGTTACAGAAAATTTTTTAATATCTGAAGACCCTGGTGCCGTTGGAATGGGAGAATACACGTTTAATACTTATACTGTCAAAGTAAAAGTTACAACTAATGACGAAAACGCAGATCCAATATCTGGAGCAATGGTAACGCTCACTGGCGCTGGGACATCAGGTTCAGGTTACACTGACGCAAATGGTATAGCCACGATATCTGTTACACCTAAGCTATCTGAAAACGAAAAAGATGCATATATTAAACTCGAAGTTAAAGCCTCTGGCTTTGAAGACTATGAGAAAGTCCAAGCTGTACATGTCCATAGAAACATCTAAAACTTTTCAAAAAAAACAGTAGCAAATATAATTCTAAAAGTTTTAAATAAAAAAAACTTAGAAACGAAACAGGTTAGAGGCGATCTATATCTCCTATATTTTTTTATTAATCTTTAAAAAAGGGAGGGTATAATTTTTTTATGCTAGTAAATAAAAAGAAAAACAGTAAAAAAAACACAGGTAGAAAGAATGAAAGCTATGAAGAAAACATTCAGTCAATGAGAAGCTGGATTAGAAAAATTGAACAGACTACCAATAGCATCGGCTCTAGGTTAGCTGCTGTTGAGAAAAGATTATCCAACAAAAGAAGCAATGTTTCAAATAATTCTCTATCTGGACTCACAATAATAGAAGGACCTATTGAGAAAGTATTATCAGAGTTAAAAGATGAAACAGAAACAAGAAACATGGATTATGTTTTAAGAATAGTTGATAATGAACTCGCTCTGATACATGATGAAATAGATTCTCAGCAATCCGATATAGATTCCCTCAATATAAAAATCAATGATTTAACTAAGTTGATAACTCAGCTCAATGAAGATATTAAAAAAATAAGAGATATTGAAACGAGGTTTTTAACAGATTTCAGGGTTAGACTTGAAAAAATTGAAAACAGAACACCACCGGTTATGAAACTCGGTAGGATGGAGATACCTATAGAGATCTCTGGTGTAATCGCTGGTGTTATCGCTTTATTAGCTGCATTTTTTGTAATGATAAAACAAAACAGTATACTTGTTTCCCCTGTGTTTTTAACACTCATCGGCTGTGTGTTCATTGGTTCAGCTTTGCTAAAAAGTTTTAAAACATAGTTAAAAAAACCTTTAATAAAAAAAGATTGAAAGGGGTTTGATATTTATCCGTGGTATAGTTAGTATAAAAAGAATAACTCGATTTACACTGAAGCAACTTAAGTTGTTTACAGGTGATAAACATGCCGTTATTGGTCTACCTATGCGTCTTACTGTTTCTCTAATAATCGGGGCTTTAGCTCTTTCATTTATCTTAGGCTATATCTTAAACCCTTGTTTATTCCCAAGTAAAATGGTTGTAACTGTTAATCCTATGGTAAATGTGATACCGTCGGGGAGTGATCAAAAAGTTTTTTCTATAACTGTTCATGTAGCTAAGGTAGATGGCGCTCCTGTTAGTAACGCAAACATTATAATCAGTGGTTTAGGAGGAGCAGGATCTAACTTTACAAATGCACATGGGGAAACCGTAGTTGAGTTAACAGCTAAACTTGAAAAAGGTATGAACGAGGGATATCTCGATATTTTTGTTGAAGCACCTTGCCATGAAACATTTTCTCAAAATAATATGATTAAAGTTGTAAGAGAGACATGAGAAGGATAATGTTATCTAATAACAATAATGATGATGCAG
>QMTJ01000218.1 GCA_003651045.1 Thermoplasmata archaeon
ATTGTATGATAGGCGGTTTTACTGCTTGGAACACCGAAGGTTTCCCTGTTTCTAACAGAACATAGTTACATGTTTTTTTCCTGTTTTTTATGGGCCTGTATGGGTCTGATACATATTTTCAACAAAACATTTTTATATTGTATTATTATATTTTATAACTATATTTAGTATTAGATGGACGGTTGGAAATATGAATAAAAAAAATTTTTCTATAGGTAAATGTTTTACGTTAACTGTAACCATAGTTTTGTTTCTATCTGTTTTTTCACCTGTAATTACTTCTGAAGACAGATATGTTTCTTCTACGGTGTATCCTAAGTTACATTCAGATTTGTTGAAAAACATCGTTGAAAAACTTGTAGAAATCTTCCCAAGACTTACGTTGATACCCTGGGTTAGTAGATTGTTGGATGAATCAAACGATGATGATCCTTCACAGCTTTGTGGACCTGACATGTGTGTTGTTAAAACAGTTAAACTCAACGGCTACGGTCAATATAAAGATAACATCACGGTTGATGTAGGTGATTGGGTTACGTTTAGGATCCAGGTTACAAACACTGGTACCATCCCATTGGATATCATTGTTAAAGATTTGTTTCCAACAAATTTAACCTATGATGATAATGCAAAAGTAAATGGTATCCCAGAGGAACCTACATTGGTTGATGGGTACTATTATTGGTATTTTAATGATACACAACCCGGTGAAACATATACTATTACTTTCAGAGCAACTGTACCCATCTGTGGGGAACATGTTAACTTTGTCAATGTTACAGGTGTATACAATGAATGTAGAGAGATATACCGTGAAGACAAGGCAACTGTTACAGCTCTCTGCGATGGTAACCCTGGTATAATTCTTCAGAAGACTGTTAACCCAGAGGTTATATACCCTGATAACTTAGTTGCTTATACCTATAATATTAAAAACAGTGGTGATACAGACCTTGTTAATATAACACTAGTGGATGATCAATTAGGTCCTATCGCTCTTCCATCTACATCTCTGTCTCCTGATGAGACATTGGTAGTTACTGTTGATGATGTCTTAATTCATGATACTACTACTAACACAGCTGTTGTAACAGGGTATACTGCTGAAGATGAAAAAGTTACAGACAACGCTACAGCTACTGTAACTGTTATCCACCCGGGGATAAATGTAACAAAAACAGCTACACCCATGACTGTATACCTTGGTGACCCTGTAACATGGAATATAACAGTTGAAAACACAGGAGATATTCTTCTGCATAACGTTATTGTACAGGATACTAACAAGGGTATAATAGGTAGCGGGGTCACTCTTAATGCTGGAGAAAAAATATACTTTGAATATGTAACATATCCTGTTGAAAACATTACCAACATTGTAACTGTTGAGGGATTGGATCCATTATGTGGCAGTGTTTCTGATACAGATTATGCCTGTGTAACCGTGTTAGTTCCTTGTTCAGATGAAACATGGGTAGATGACAGTTGGCATTCTCAGAGTGATGTAAACAAGTTTAACCCAGGTTTAATCTGGCAATATAACGCTTTTAATAAAATCCAAGAAGGCGTTGATGCTGTTTGTGACTGTGGAGTTGTACATGTCCGAGCAGGGGTTTACACTGAACAGGTTCTCATTAATAAAAACGTTTCGTTATTAGGTGATAACGCGGAGATACTCTCACCAAATATTCTACACGGGTATACGATCGATCAGTCATCTGAAACATGGACTCCAATCATATTCGCCTACGCTGGCGTGTTAAACAACTATGATGTAACAACAAAGGGTCATATTGGAGTAACCATAGACGGGTTTAAAATCAACGGAAGAGATAAAACAGATGTTATCGCTATTCTATATCATAATGTGGAATCAGGATGTACCAACGCTGTTATATCACACAACTATATAACACATGTTGACATAGGGATAAAAATAGATGGATGCACAAATGACACCACTATTATCTACAACAGGATAGAATGGAATAAATATGATATGAACAAAACAGGTATACTGATCACAGGATCAAATGAATGTACACCATCTAACGTGGAGATACACTACAACTACATTGGTATACCCTGTGGTTTAAACAATGGAATATGGAACCAGGTTGACAACATTGTAAACGCTACATTTAACTGGTGGGGAGCAGATGACGGCCCATCTAGTCTACCACCTGATGAAAACACCGATGCAATAACAGGTAGACCTGCTGATGGATTCGGTGACCGGGCAATAGGTTTAATACATTTCGACCCATGGTGGGGTGTAGAAGCCAGTGGAATCCTTTCTAAAAACACAGCAAATGTTAATGAGATAATAAGATTCGATGCTTCAGATAGTTTTGCATATGACACAACAGGGGATATAACTAGTCATATAAAATACACCTGGGACTTCGGAGACGGGATCTATAGTTTCTCAAGAGTCACCTCACATTTATACACCCATGCTGGTACCTACAAAGTGAAATTAAAAATCGAAGTTACTAACTACGATCTGGAAAAAGTCTATGGTTTTCTACGTGACTTCCAAGAGTTCACAGTTACCATTACATAAAAACAAGAAATATCCCCCTAGTACTTTCTCCCTCTTATTTTTTTCTTCTTTTAATAAAAAAACAACTATGTATCCTAAGAAGGATTTATTGTTTTTCAAATAAGTTTTTATCCTATTTTTTTATTGTTTTTTTCTTTAACAATCTGGGTCTGTAGTGTAGCTTGGATATCACAGAGGCCTCCGGAGCCTCTAACCCGGGTTCGAATCCCGGCAGA
>QMTJ01000219.1 GCA_003651045.1 Thermoplasmata archaeon
CTAGATATGCAACTGTACATGTAACTACTACTATTCTGCATTTCTTCATCCACTGGGTTTATACTTCCACTCATTTCTTTTAACCCTCAAACAATAAGAATAATTTATAGAGACATAAACCCCCACTCCAAAAAAATCCTGCAAAATTCTAAAAACACAAAAAATTGTTTGTTTTTGTTGAAAAAAAGGCTATTAGTTAAACAACCTGAAGCTTTTACAAAAAACACCACCATTGTCAATATCATTAGATGAAAATACGATATATTATTTCAAGAAAAAAATGGGGGGAAAAGAGAAAGATTCATTATCTATACTAAAGTTTAAAGAGAGGGGGGTTTTTCATGTTGAAAAAAATAAAGTATTCTTATATTTATTCACCTGTTTTTTTTTGTCCGTAAAAAAATAACGATTCTGTTATTTAAGAAATAACTTTTATAAAAATGTTTTATAGGGTAAAACTTAAAAGGTTTTATATTACATATTCAACATTCTCATAGAAAAAACTATGGAGAAACAAAAAAATATGAACTGTTTCAGGGGATTCATCGCAGTAGATGTAAAACCATCATCTGAGATCTACAATCTAGGAAGAGAAATCAAACAAACAAAAACCGATGTTAAACTCGTTGAACCTGAAAACATACACATCACTCTTAAATTCTTAGGGGAAACACAAGAAGAACTCATCAGAGACATAGAAGAAATCATGAAAGAATCTGTTAAAGGAATACAGCCTTTCACTGTTCAACTAAAAAACGTAGGTGTTTTCCCAAATAAAAACTATATTAGAGTAGTATGGATTGGAATAGAAAACAGTGAAAAACTAAGAAAAATAGCTGAATACCTTGATGAACACCTAACACGGCTGGGGTTTAAAAAAGAAAAAAAAAGTTTCTCAGCTCATCTCACAATCGCACGTGTTAAATCATCTAAAAACAAGGAGAAACTACTACGTGTGATTGAGAAATACAATAATTTTGAATTCACAACAAATAGGGTTGACACGGTTAAACTTAAAAAAAGCGAGTTGACACCTATGGGACCAGTTTATACAACCCTATGTGAAATAAAACTAGGAACAACATAAAAAAAATATTGTGGATGGTGATTTTAAATAATAGACATATGGCTTCTCCCAATAGGTTTAGTAAACTTGATACTATTACTGGTAGCGTTGAAAATTTTTGTCAACAAGGAAGAGTTTTCAAAATTAAAAATTGAAACATTTGTTAAAAACATTAAAACACAATATCTATATGTTTTAATAATCCTTGGAGTAGTAGTATTTCACCTAGTAGAGGTTAATGTTATAGACTCGAATGTTACAAAACTAGTTGGACATGATTACGCGGATACAGTACACATTTTTGAAAACAACATTGTTTACTGGTTTTCACAACATTGGACACCCTTTTTGGTTTATTTTTTTGTAACCATGTACATAGCAGTCTACCCGTTCGTACTATGGTTCGCACCATTGTACTATTTATTATTCAATAAAAAAGAATCAATGAAAAAACTAGCATATGGGTTACTACTCGTTTACATCATAACTCTACCATTCTACTTGTTTATACCAGTTACAAACGTTTACACTTACTACAACATAGAATCACCTCTTGAGAATGTAATACCATCTGTGGAACAATTTTTTTATTCAACTACTACGTATAATAACTGTTTACCATCACTTCACACAGCAGTGATAATACTCGTCACCTGGTCAACATATTATACAAAAAACAAAAAACTACTATACTTTACCATGTTCTGCATGGTAACAGTTATAACCTCAGTATTATACCTAGCTATACACTGGATAACAGATGTGATAACTGGTGTAACCATAGCAACAGGGGTAATATTATTATTGAAAAAAACTATGAAAGGATGAAGAAAGAAAACATGTATCAAGATGAAATAGAACAACAAATAATAAACAAAATTACACCAACAAAAAAGGATAGAGAAAAACTTGAAAAAACTATAGAAGAAATACATGAAAAAATAGAAGAAGAGGTTAAAAAAAAGAAACTACCTGTTAAAATAGAACTCGTTGGCTCTACTGCTAAAGATACTTATCTAAAAGACAACCTAGACATAGATTTTTTCCTTCTCTTTCCACTGTCTTTTTCTAAAAACGAAATCGCAAAACATGTACTATCCATCGGTAAAAAAATCCTTATAAAAACAGAAGAATCCTACGCAGAACACCCTTATATACGTGGATATTATAAAAAATACAAAGTAGAAATAGTACCATGTTACCAGATCGAAAAAGCAATACAAAAACTCTCAGCCGTGGATCGTACACCGTTACATACAAGATATATCAAAGAAAACCTAGAAGAAAAACAAAAAAAAGAAGTTAGACTACTAAAACAATTCCTAAAAGGTATAAACTGTTACGGTGCAGAGGCAGAAATAGAAGGATTCTCAGGGTATCTATGTGAACTATTAATTCTAAAATATGGATCCTTTAGAAAACTAATACAACAAGCACAACATTGGAAACCTGGAGAAACACTAATGTTAACATTCAATGATAAACAACATCCTGTTTTTGATACACCATTAACATTTATCGACCCAGTAGATAGTAATAGAAACGTAGCCTCAGCGTTGTCAAAAGAAAAATTTGAACTATTCACTAAAGCATGTCAGGAATACCTAAAAAAACCCAGTATCACTTTTTTCTTCCCCAACCCTGTTAAACCATGGAGTATTAAAGAAATCAAAAACAAGATCATAAAGGAAAAAATGTATTTCATCGGA
>QMTJ01000220.1 GCA_003651045.1 Thermoplasmata archaeon
TCCACCGCTACTTGATCCAAATGTTGTGGTAGTGGTAGATTTAGTCAAGGGGTGGGGATAGGTATAGGGTGTATAGGGATAATATGCATTTGGCCCTGTTGGCTCAAAGACCATAGTACCAAGTGTCGGATATAAAACTCCATCCGTCGGATAACTGCCTGAAGCCCCATTTGCACCTGTGAATGTTGCTCTCCCATGTGTGCAGGTATTGCCATAAGCATCTGTTGAATCTCCTGCACCACAAGGCGCATGTAGAAAATAGTCCCTATCTTGCTTTATAAGGGCATCAGCCTCCCCTTTATTACAAGTTCCTTTACCCGCTCCAGTACAACATCCAAAAGGTACATCTACATCGGTACAGTATCTATTAAAGTCGTCAACGGAAATATTCGTTGAGTCTATTGCTTTCCCCCCGGTAGTATTTCCCCATATAAAGACATTATGTACTTGATCTTCAGCAGGCCACTCTTTCCTAACGGGGTCCCATTCAGGGTAATTGTAATATTCTTCCTCTCTTAAATAGATAGTCCCATAATCTCCGTAATTATCATCAATTGTGTTATTATATATTAAAGCCGATCCTCCTCTTAGCGTAAATAACCTGTTTATCCTTTTTCCATGAAGGTAATTTTCATACATTTCAATAAGAGCTGGTGATCTACGAACACTTCCACTATTTTGCCAATATCCGAAATCACTGCCATGAAACCCAATAGTAGCAGCATTCAATGACTCACTCCAATTATCAGTATCCCATTCATTGTATCTATATACAAATTTTCCCCCATTATATCCATCACAACCATTGGTGTTTTGACGACCAGGATCTAACCAATTACTATCTAATATAAACTTATTATCTTCTATAAAAAGTGCATTTGCTGTTCCAGGGGTCATATCATCCCATGATTTGTCAGCTTGAGTGCGATTGCCAGCAGAACTGATTATCCAATAGGCTTTACAATTATAAAATTTGTTATTATCTATAACACCATAAGCCCCATTTATTTCAAGCTGTGTATAACCATGATGAAAAGTATTATGGTCAATCCTAAGTTTTCCTAAAGTTACGTTTTTTGATTCAATAGCATGGGCGGTTACTAGATTTACAAGATTGAAAGTGAATCCAGTGATCCGCATTAAATTATCATTATCTGTGAATCCAGTAATGTAAAAAAATCCATGACCGGATTTATCAGTAAGTAAATTTCCACCAGCAGTTAGAGTCGTACCGTTCCCCATAATTGTTACCGCTTTATTTATGATTAATGACGAGGTCCATGTAGCTGTTCCATTTTTGGGGAATAAAATGGTATCACCAGGATGCGCCGCATTATAGGCAGCCCTAACGTTAGTTAAAGATGGAGTTCCATCACCATATTGTTCAACTAAAATAATTGTAGCATAACCCACTGTAACAAATAAGTATAAACTAAATAAAAAAAATGATAATAATGTGGCAATTGTTTTTGTTGTTTTCATTTTCAGGCCCCCACAATTTATAATAAAAAAATTTTGTATACAGAAATAGTATGAATTTTAATTTATAAAATATAATGCAATTACACTAATGTCGTAACCGTTTTTGGATAGCTACAGCAATTTCTTTTGGTACTTCCTGGGGATGATTGAAAATTAAGAAAATAAGTCGTTTAATCTTCCCCAAATTGCGCTCCAATGCGTTAAATCCGCGCTTAGTGTCAGTGAAAGGAGAGCATGTCATAAGAAACATATCTGGTGAAGAATCATAGATAACATTATACCTGGTATCAATATCACTATGCCTGCCAGTATTGTATATTTTTACTCCAATTCCAGCCAATCCTAGAGCATAATTCTTTTCTGAAACCTTTTCTCCCATAACCACACGGCCTTTAACATACTTAACCAACCTCCCCTCAGTGAAACAAACAATACTTCCAACATTTTTTGAGTATTGCTGAAGCTTCTCGACAAAACATTTGTTCAACCCATCATCATCATCTAACCTAACAGTAGCAAATGAATCCTCGTAATTATATGTTAAATTTTTTTTAAAAAATTCTGGAAAATCCTTAACAGTATTAATTTTAATATTTCTATAGTCCTCTACTAACATTTGAAGACGCTTCATATATTCATTAGGTAGGCGATCAGATGTATAGATTAACCATTCCCAGTCATCAGAGGTTTGGTCAATAATGGAAGGTAAAGTAATATTTTGAAATGTATCAAACTTATGGTTAAGTCGATCCTTATCAAAAAGACGTTTTTCGTATTCCTTTTGGTTATAATCTGTCGATATCCTAAAGCCTCTAAACTTTGGATCATATATGCTGAATCGTGTAATAAAATGTACCCTCATGATCCCTCCAAAAATATTTTAAAAGATTTTTTCATAATATTGATTTAAATATTACTTAAAAACTGCAATTGTAAAAAACTATATTTACCTATATATGTGATATTTCTACACATTTTTTAAGTTGTAAAGAGTATTCATGTTTAGAAAAAACTGCTCAAGTTTTATTGGACTATGATAAAAAAAGTGCCGTTTTATAAATCCCTTATAACTATAGCAACTATATTAATTGCAGTTTTTAAGTATTAGATAACAAGTAACTTCTCAAAAAATTGTAACTTCTCAATAACTTCGGGTATCGAGGCATAAAGACACACTTATCCATTAAGTTAAGGTGACCATACCTAGAATAGACTCTCTCTCAAACAAAAAACTTATATAGATCATCA
>QMTJ01000221.1 GCA_003651045.1 Thermoplasmata archaeon
TGATCTGTTGTGTTTGGTGTTTAATAATAAGGATAGTATTGCAAGGTTTAATAATCGTTGTGGTCGTAAAAAAAGAATAGAGGAGGCATTAGATTGAATATCGAAACTTTTCTCCCTCTAATTATTTCAATAGTAATGTTTTCTTTCGGTTGTTTTTTGTTTGTTATGGGGATATTGGCTTTTTTCGTTTCTAAGAAAGATAAAAGCATGAGGATATTTGCATGGGCGTTTTCTATTGAAGGTTTTTTGATTTCATTGAAATCATTGTTGTTCGGATGGTGATATGATATGGTTGATGAATGGGTTGCTATTTTGTTTCTTCTTCAGGGCGTTATATTGGGTTATTTTATTGGAAGTCTGGTGGAACAAAAACATACTATAAAAGTTTTAGAGGAAATAATTGAAAAGATGAAAGAAATAAAGAATGAAACAGACCAGAGGATAAATAGGATGTGATATGATGAAAAGTGAAAAGACTTTTTTTAATGCATTGGAGGCAATGCTTAGATTTTATGAGAAATGTAGAGAAAACGGTTATTCTAAGGATAAAGCACTTGAGAAAACATTAGAGACTTATAAGGATTTTTATAATTGGTTACTTGAACGAGTTTAAGGATGTGATAAATTGAAAGAGTATCAAATCATTATCGATTTAGAAGTGGATGTTTCTGAGAAACAAGTTAAGCTGTTAACTGGTTTCATAAAAGAAATAGTTGATAACAGTATTTTTAAAGATATTGTTAGTGATGTTTATTGGGATGAAACATAAAATAGAAAGACAAAAACCTATGAAAACTGATGATAGTTTACAGAGTTTCAAACTTTTTCATCATCTCAGTCTGTTGTTTATTTTCTTCTCAGCAGTTATTTTTTTAAGCCATGGCTATTTTATAGTCGGTTTATTTCTGCTGTTTTTGTTTTTCATACTTTTTTAGTCATTTCTTAATGTCATGTTGTAGATGATGTTAAGATTTTTTCTTAGGATATAAAATGGGTGTTTTCTCCTGTTGCCTGAAAAAATCGAAATCTTTATATACTGTTGAAAGATTAAGATTTAATGGTATGTAATGTTAAGATTTGGAGTGTGTTGTGTATGAGTAAAAAAACAGGTCGTAGTTGGGTTTTAGGCGTGGAAGAGTTGAAAGAGTACCATGAAGCAAGTCGCAAGATGGCTTTTTTGAACCTTATTGGGTTTTTGTTTTTCTTTTTGCTCGGTAGCATTTTGTTTATTACTGGTTGGAATGCGGGTGTTTTGTTTCTGTTTATCAGTATAATCTGGATTGTTACAGCGTCTCTCTGGATTGTCCGTGTTATGGTTCTTTCAGTGATTATTGAGATCAGACTCAAAAAATAAAATGGGAATGTATAAAGATGACAAAACCATTTAAAACAATAAAGATAGATGAAAAGTCATATCCTGAGATGATATTTGACAGAGAATTTTATCCTTTGTTGAAACAAGTTTTCGTTTTAGGGTATAAAACAGCATATTTTTTAGAAAAGTTGGAACGGTTGCAACAGTTGCCACGAAGGAAAAAATAAAATATCTTGATGTGGGTTAGAAGAATGTATTGCCCGTTGTGCAAGAACATGTTAGACATTTATTGCGGTAGAACAGTTTACCATTGTAAAAAGTGTGACAGGTTTTTTCTAGTGGAAGACGTAACTAAATGGGTAAAAGATTAAAAAGGAGGCAAAACATGAGTGAGAAGAATAAAAAAATATGTTTGGAAATTGGGGATGCTCTTGTTTTACGTGATTTGAGATATAGTAATACTGAAGACAATTTAGGCATTATCGTGGAAATATCTCAGAGGAATATTGATAACTTTTATCTTCGGACTGATAATGGTTATGGGTTAAAAGTTGTGAAATAAAGGGTATTGGTATGGTTTCGTATGAGAAACTCCATAAAAAACTACGACACAAAGAAGCAGATGATGGTGACGACAGTGATGGGTTTTATAAAAAACTAAAAGAATACTTTGATAAAAAACATAAATAAAGATGTGATATATATGGGTATAAAGTGGAAGTATAGTTTTTATATGTTTTTTATTTTGTATGGCTGGATACAGGGTTGTTTTTATGGTACAGTACTGCATGTACTAAAAAACTTAGGAGTATGATAAATATGATAGAAATCGATTGGTTCACAATAGTCACACTTCTAATTTTAGTTCTTAGCTTTTTAATAGCTTTAAAACTTTATACAATGTTTCCAGAAGATTCAAATCCTTGGTTTCTTGTTTTATTACTCGTCTTTATTGTTATCTCAGCAATTATGATAATTTATATTCTCTACCTATTTTTTGTGGATATTGGATGGTTGTCATCTTATCCAACTTCTAATATAACATGTACAGGAATGGTGATACAAATATGAATGTTATAAAGTTTAGCCATGAGTATACAAAGATGAACAGTGAACATAGACCACCACCAACAAAAGCAACCCTGCTTCAGGTATTCGTTGTAGACTACAAAGAACTCTCATCGGTGTTTAAAAAATATGATGCAATGTACTATGACCATGGTAAACAGGATTGGAGTCTTTATCCTATTCCACGTGGTAAACTACTCGTGTTACTCTTGAAATCATATGGGGATTTCCTCTGGACAACAGTTCGTAGGTTTACTCCTAGGAAGTTTGAATACTATAAAAACCATTGTGGCGAAGAATTCTTAATACAAATACAGGAGGAAAA
>QMTJ01000222.1 GCA_003651045.1 Thermoplasmata archaeon
AAAAAAGAACTGTTTTTTTAAACATTAAAAACAGTAATAGTTTTAGATTATTCTCTTGTATGCCTCTGCATCAAGTAAACTATCAAGTTCTGATTTATCTTTTATCTCTATCTCAGCTATCCATCCTTCTTCATAGGGGCTTTCGTTAATAACCTCTGGTGTCTCCTCTAGTTTTTTATTAACGTTTGTGATTCTCCCAGAAACAGGTGCATATATCTCAGATACTGATTTAACTGATTCAACTACACAGAGTTCCTCTCCTTTTTTAATTTCTTTACCCATGTTGGGTAGTTCTACAAAAACGATATCTGTGAGTTCTGACTGAGCATGATCAGTTATACCTATCTGAGCTAAGTCTCCTTTTATTCTAACCCATTCATGCGTGTCAGTGTATTTTAAATCCTCTTTAACCTCGGCACTCATAATCTATCAACCCCTTGCTTGTTATCCAAATAGGGTGTTTTAAATATTTCCTAATTTTGTTTTCAACCAATCCTTCGATACAAAGGGTGGTTTAACTACTTTTGCCTTCACAGGTTTACCTCTTATAATAATATCTAATACAGTGTCTTTTTCACGGTAATCTGGTTGACAATACCCCATAGCAATACCCTTGTTAAGACATGGTGAGAGAGTCCCACTAGTTACCCGTCCAATTTTTACTCCGTTTTTTTGTATTTCACAACCGTGGCGAGGTATACCTTTATCAATACAGAGTAGACATGTTAAACGCTCGTAATCTCCTTTTTCTTTTTGTCTAAGGAGAGGTTTTTTACCGATGAACTCGTGATCCCAGTTGATCGTCCAACCAAGTGTAGCCTCGAGTGGTGTACGTCCACCTTCAAACTCGTTACCCGCTAATATGAAACCCTTCTCCAGTCTGAGTGTATCCCTTGCACCTAGTCCAATAGGCTGGATACCATATTCTTCACCAGCGTCTAATATTTTATAGAATAAATCCTCAGCTAAAGCAGTGGGTGAAACCTGTAACTCGAAACCAAGTTCGCCAGTGTAACCTGTGTGAGAGATTATACAGTTTACACCAGCTATGTTAATATATCTACATTGGAAGAAACCAACTGTTTTCAAATCAACATTTGTAAGTTTTTGAAGGGTGTCACGGGATTTTGGACCCTGTACAGCGAGTATTACATAGTCTCTAGAGACATCTTCTGCAGATGCGCAGATATCATGTTTTTCTGCTTGTTCGTTAAGCCATTCATTTACTATCTTATTCATCCCAGCATTCGGGATCATCATATATTTGTCACCAAGATGCATGAAAATAGTGTCATCAATAACAGTACCATCCTCCCGAAGTATAACAGTGTATTGACTCATTCCATCTTTTATCCTTGAAGCGTCTTCCACTGTTGTAAAACTTATTAGTTTTTCAGCTTCTTTACCTGTAATCCATAGGTTACTCATGTGAGAGACATCAAAAAGACCGACAGATTTTCTAACAGTGAGATGTTCCTCTTTTATAGATTTATAGTAAAGAGGCATCATGTGACCTGCGAATTCTGTGAATTTAGCACCTATTTTTTCATGAACTTTATGAAGAGGAGACTTTAGAACCATATCTACCACAAAGTGGGTGTAAACAGCTAACTATAATTTAATATTTCTAAATATGGCTTTGAAGGTTAGATTTTAGCAAAATATATAAGGGGTAGTCCTCATCTTTAATTTTATATGAAAAACAAAACAAATTATCATCCTGGTTGCCCAGTTTTAGAATTAACATTGAAATGTAATCTAAACTGCGTACACTGTGGATCATCTGCTGGTGAAAAAGGACAAAACGAGTTAACAACAAAAGAAGCCCTTAAGCTCTGTAGAGACCTAGCTGATCTAGGTACAGGCGGAGTCGCTCTTATGGGTGGTGAGGTTCTTCTTAGAAAAGACTGGTATGAAGTATCAAAAGAAATCAAAGATTTGGGGATGCTTCTCTCTATTGTAACAAATGGGTATTTTAACCCTGAAAAAATCATTCCAAAATTCAAAAAATTAGAAGTTGATTCTATAACAGTTGGATTTGATGGATTAAAAGAGACACATAACCATATACGTGGCTATGACGATGCTTTTGATAAAACCTTAAAATTTATTGACATGTGCAACGAAGCAGGTTTAGATGTTTGCCCTATTACAACCTTTCATAAAATGAATTTTAAAGAATTTTTTGACATCAGAAAAATAGTACTAGAACGTGGTTTAGACTGGCATGTAAACATGGCTTCTCTAATTGGTAGATTCCCAAAAAATTTACTATTATCCAAGGAGGAATATTATGAATTAGCTTTACTTATTGCCTCTTCACAAAAAGAGTATTCTAAAGAAAAAGTAATCGCTGGTCACAATATTGGTTTCCATTCTCAGTTTATACCACACCTGTCGCTTTTCCCAGAATGGAATGGATGTTATGCTGGTAAACAATCACTTGGAATCAAAAGCAATGGAGATGTCAACGGGTGTCTTCCTTTACCAGATGAGTTTATAGAAGGTAATGTTAGAGAACGAAGTATTATTGACATTTGGAATGACCCTAATAGTTTTTCATATAATAGACAGTTTAAAGAAAAAGACTTAGGTGGTTTTTGTAAAACCTGTAAATACCGGTTGAGTTGCAAAGGTGGTTGCACGTTGAATTCTAGTACGTTAACTGGTAAACCTCATAATGATCCATACTGTTTATATAGGATTG
>QMTJ01000223.1 GCA_003651045.1 Thermoplasmata archaeon
AATATGTTCAAACCTAGCACCAAACCAAAAAGCACCCCACCTCAGCATAAAACTATCAAAAACACTAAACTGGAAACTACAAATGCTATACATCGTAGACACAGAAGACACCGTACAAGTAAATAAACACGGACAACGATCAGACAAAAAACCAGAAAAAACACTATTACTACATGGACAAAAATTCATAAAAAAAATAGAAAAAAAAGGAATAAAAACACAACTAATAAAAGGAAGCTTAGAAAAAGAAACAATAAAAGCAGCAGAAAAAACCAAAACACCACTGATAATCATAGGAAGAGAACAAAAAAAGAAAGGAAAACTAGGGCTACCAGTAAAAAATCTAAAGAAAAAACTCGTAGAAAAATGCAACTATTCAATACTGTTTCTCCGATAAATAAGTCATATTTTTTATCTTTATCGTTGTCGTTGATCTTAGATGATTTGTTAGTAAATATAAAATATATCAATCGAGCTTACACCAAATAAAAGGAGATATATTTTATGAAAGCTGTTATACTTGCTGCAGGTGAAGGAAAAAGACTCCGACCGTTTACTGAGACAATGCCGAAAGTGATGTTACCAGTAGCTAACAAACCAATATTAGAACATGTTTTTGACGCGTTAAAAAACACAGGAATCAACGACGTTATACTTGTTGTTGGATACAAAAAAGAAGTCATCATGGAACATTTCAAAGAGTATAACGACATTAAAATCACATACGTCATACAGGATAAACAACTAGGGACTGCTCATGCCCTACTTCAGGCTAAAAAACAAATAAAAGATTCTTCTTTTGTTGTAATACCTGGTGACAACATAATTGATCAAAAAAGCATTATAAAACTCATGAATGATAAATCCAAATATTCCCTCTTAATAAAAGAACATCCTCATCCATCTAAATACGGTGTTGTTTTCCTAGAAAAAGATAAACTACAACGAATCGTGGAAAAACCACCAGAGGAAATAGGTAAATTCATATCAACAGGGATCTACAAACTCCCAAAAACTATTTTTGCAGAAGTTGAAAAACAAGCATCAGAAGGTATATATTCTCTTTCAGCAGTTATTCAAAATCTAATTGATGAAGGAAAAATTATTAACACAATACAAACAGATGCATGGATGGACATAGTATACCCATGGGATTTAATAACAGTAAACGAAGCTATGATTCATAATACACCATCAACAACAGCTGGAAGAATTGAAAAAAACACTGTAATCAAAGGAAAAGTATCCATAGGGAAAGACACAAAAATTTATTCAGGATGCTACATCGTTGGACCAGTAATAATAGGAGAAAGCTGTGAAATAGGGCCAAATGTCTGTATTTTCCCTTCTACAACCATTGGTAACAACTCTGTTGTTCACCCATTTTCTGAAATACAAAATAGTATCATAATGGATGACGTACATATTGGTTCTAACTCATTTGTTACGCAATCAATTATAGCTAAAGGTAGCAGAATCGGTAACAACTTCTCCAGCATCATTGGTGGTAAAGGGGTTGAAATTGAAGGAGAATTTAAAAAATTAAAAAACCTTGGCGTTATGATAGGAGAAGACTGTACTATCGGAAGCCATGTTGTTATGGACCCTGGTGTCATAATCGGTAGAAAATGTAAAATAACATCTATGAAAAGAATAAGAGAAAATATTCCTAGCAACACTGAAGTGATGTAAAAGTGTGTGGAATAGTTGGCTACAACGGTTTCAGAAAAGCTGATACAGTTATTATAGATTGTTTAAAAAGATTGGAATATAGAGGTTACGACTCCGTAGGGATAGCAACAGTAGATAAAAAATTAAACATTTTCAAAGAAGTCGGAGAAATTTCAAAATTAGAAAATCGTGTCCCCTCTTTTGAAAGTAATATCGCGGTGGGGCATACGCGCTGGGCCACCCAGGGAGGGGTAACTCGTACAAATGCTCATCCACATATAGACTGCAAGGACGCCATCGCTGTTGTTCATAATGGAATCATTGAAAACTTTAGACAACTAAGAGAAACGTTAGAAAAAAAAGGTCACAAGTTTATATCTGATACTGATACAGAAGTTCTTGCTCACCTTATAGAAGAAAAATATGATAAAAAGAAAAAAAACCTTGAAGACGCTGTATTATCAGCAGTTAAAAAAGTTAAAGGATCATATGCTATCGTAGTAGCCTGTAAGGATGAACCTGATAAGCTGGTAGGGGCACGTAAAGAAAGTCCTTTGGTGATAGGTGTTGGTGATAATGAAAACTTTATAGCATCAGATATACCTGCTTTTCTAAAGTACACAAATAGGGTTATCTATCTTGATGATGATGAAATTTGTACTATTACTAAAAACTCTATAAAGGTTTATGATAAAAATAAGAAAAAAATAGACAAAAAAGAAAAACTAATAGACTGGGATGTTAAAGACGCTGAAAAATCAGGTTTTCCTCATTTCATGCTCAAGGAAATCTACGAGCAACCAGATGTTATTCATCAAGTTTTAAGAGGCCGTGTATCAGAAGTTGATAGAGATATAACTTTTAACGAGGATGTTGAAAACCTGTTAAAAAACGGTGTAGATTCTATTCATATCGTGGCTTGTGGAACATCGTTCTACGCTGGTTTTGTTGGAAAATATATAATCGAAGAACTGACAGATATACCTGTCTCTGTTGATCTTTCATCAGAATACCGTTATTTTGGATATAAAA
>QMTJ01000224.1 GCA_003651045.1 Thermoplasmata archaeon
CATGTTTGGATATATTTAAAAAAATCAAAACATATATATATCTAAGTATACATTACGTTTTTTTGTGGTGGATGGGATATGCCTCTAACAAGGAAAGCCCGAGTAGTAGGTAGTAGTTTAGTACTGACTATACCTAGTCAACTTGCAAAAGCCCATGATATTAAAGATGGAGATGAAATAGAGATAATACCTATTGGTATTGGAGAATTTAAAATAAGGAAGCTGAAGAAATAAAAGATAAAAAAAAAATTCGTTTCCTACTATTTCTAAAAAAATAGAAAAAAATTGGGATTTTACGTCTTAATTAGCCCTGTTTTTTTAAACTATTAAACCAGATGCTAGATCACGTATTACTTTTTCTTTATCAGTTGCTTTGACGATGCCACTAGCTAATAGTACACCATCTGCACCTAGTTCTATAGCCTTTGCTACATCTTTTCCGTTTTTGACACCAGCTCCACATAAAACTTTAACGTTTCTATCGATATTTTTCACTGCTTTTACACTACCACTTACGATATCTGGATCAGCGGTTGTAACAGAGATATCGCCACCTATGAGCTCTGGTGGTTCAACAGCTATAAAGTTTGGTGAAAACGCAGCGATTGCTTTAGAAGTCGCTATATTGTTTGAGCAAACTATATGATCTAAACCAAGTTCTTTAGCACGGTTTATACAGATATCAATATCAGCGAGTTTTAATCTATGTTCGCTATGGTTAATCAATGTACCTTTTGCTCCAGCGGATTTAACAGCTTCTGGTAACGTCCAACCAGTGTGGCTACCTGGCCTGATAGGATCGATATGTTCAGCGAAAACAGGAATTGAAACCCTATTAGCACACAATGCTATATCTGTTGCTTGTACTGCTATCGCCATACTGCTACCTGTTTCTTGGTGTATTTTATCCATTAACATAGCGATTTCTAATGCTTTATCTCCTGTTGCCTCGGCATAGGTTTTAACATTCAACACTATAACTGGTGTTTTAAGCATATTTCCTTTTCAGCTCCTCAAAACCAATTTGATATTAAAAAAGTGTAAATCGATGGTGTTTAATATAGTCTTCTCTATTTCAAAATGTTTTAGAGGAGAGTAAAAATGGAACCATTTGGTCAAACACTATTATTCACCGGTATAATACCTGCGTTGATTCTACTATTTATAGGTTTGAAAGGATACGAGGGATTCTATCGTGAGAAAACAATTTTTATAACATTTATCTTAGGGGTAGTATTAGGTGGCATAGCAGTAGTTGTTAGAATAATAGTTAACCCACCCTTGTTTTTAATTATTTATCTTATATTGTTTGCTGTTTTTGAACAACTTTTTAAAACAATGTTTTTAAACATAAAAAGATTCCAAAAAAAGAAAGAAACAACTATATATGGTCTATCACTGGGTTTAGGTTTTGGTTCATCATTTACACCTTTTTTGTTAATAGTTGGAAGTAAAATCTCAGATGACCCGTTTTTTCTCTCCCTTTTAGCATTTGGTTCGATGGGTTTCATTTTTTTCCATGCAGCAACTTCTGCATATATTGGATATGGAATATATCAAGAGAAACTAGCTAAACATCTAGTATATGCTATCCTTTTTCAAATTCCATTTAACATCTTCACAGATGTAGCAAGATACACTATTAACCCCTATCTCATATATGCTCAGGTTATAATTGTTGTTTATGGACTTATTCTATTTATATATGTCATCAAAAGAATTATACCAAAAATATTAAGACAGGATATAAAAAGGAGGAGGGGCAAAAAAACTTAGAATAATATACAATCATAAATATCATGAAGTGGAGGTATTGTATTTGACTGAAATAAAAGATACCGGGGTAGATGATTTAAAATATCAAGATAGGCAACAAACAAGTAAAGTTTCAAAAACAGTAGTAGCTAGTGTTTTATTGATACTAGCTGGTGTTATTAATGTAATATTTTGGATACCACTTTTCTTTATAGATACAACAACTTTGAATACAATGATAAACATTACACAGTTTAAACAGATTAACCCGGATATAACAATTGAACAAATACATGGTTTTTTCACAATCTGCGCAACAATAGGAGTAATAATCGCTCTGTTCCCTATTTTAGGCGGGATTCTCTCATTGAAACGTAAAATGTGGGGTTTATGCCTCGCTTGTAGTATCATCGGAGTTTTTACATTTATCCCATCAATAATCGCTGGCGTACTATCACTGATTTCAATGGTATTACTCATTATTTCAAAGAAAGAATTTCAATAACACTGATATAATTATATTAAGGTTTGAAAATTCTTCCTATCTTTTATATATTTTGTATTATTGGTATTTTATCTAGTGTTACTACAAAGAATTAAACTAAATTATACTGTTGACATACCTTGTTAGAAAAAATCTTTGAGATTTCCTATTGTGGAATAGTTTTATTTTTACCAATTGTTTTTTAAGGAGAATGCTTACCACAATATGGACATATATTGGCATCATATGGAACTCTTTTTTTTACAGTAAATACAAAATCTTTCATACTTTTCTAAATTTTTTAGTATTTCCAACACTTTGCCTTTTGCTAATTCTCTTGATTTTATTTCAACATACATGAATACAATAAATGGAATCAATAAACCAAGTTTTACTAGAAGATTTTCCCCTTTTTTCCATCTTCAAATTCATCTCTTGACATCATAATTATAGCGAATGC
>QMTJ01000225.1 GCA_003651045.1 Thermoplasmata archaeon
ACGACACCATCCTCAAATTTAACAGCTTTCACTCTTATCTTACTAGGTATCTTGTATTTACCACGAGACCAAAGAGCATTATTTAAAGACTCATCAATCCAGATGTTTTTCTCTTCCACTTTCATATGTCTAGTTAAAAACTTTTTCACTCTTCTAACGGCGACAGGTGCCGCATTAGATGATTTAAAACCATTCTTACGCAGAGGAATATTATATATCCTTTCAATTTCTTCAGCCATAATTTTTTAACCCCACTGTAAAACCCTCAATATTACACTCTTCTTTTTTTTAGGATTTTTTAAGTTTATTACGACGCCAGTTACGTATCTTAGGATGACGTGTAAAACGCCTATTTGTACGAATCATAATCCACGCTGGTACACGCCTATTACTATTAGTAGCCTTATTCAAACGAATTTTTTTACCAAGAGGTTTATGCGACGACATACTACCATTTACCTTCTTCTTATTTTAATATCTCTTTTCTTTGGGATAACCTTCGAAAGCAGCATACGTAACTGTTCATCATTTATTTTATTTTTCAACTGCCCCTGTTGAGCAAGCAAGATAAGTTGGTTTTCAATGTTTTCAGCGATCTCAGGTCTCGCGATTTTCACACGACCAAGTCGCTCCCTTGCATCAGCCGTGAGTATCCTCCTTAGGATCATTTTTTTCTGCTCTTCAAACTCTTGCCTCCGGAGTTCTTCTTCCTCTAAACTCTCCTGAAGAGCAGCTTGCTGTTGCAGCTCCTGCAATCTTTTTCTCCTAAGTTTCTCAAGTTCTTCGTCCATAAATATAAATTAACTAATTATCTATACAAAGATGACATTTTAATACTTTTCCAATTCAGGGTAATATGCTATAATTTTTTTCAAAACCTCATGAGAAGCGTTATCTAAAAAAGATTTCCCTTTAGGAGTTAAAACACGTCCTTTACCCCTGACTCTCGTAACATAACCTGCTTTCTCAAGTTGCTGAAGAGCCCTACGAACTATAGAACCACTCCCACTCCTTGCTTTATAAGGCTTAGAACCACGATCTCTTTTACCACCATACTCAGCTCTAAGACGTTCAACACCCATACCATCATTGATATAAATCTTCCGGAGAATCGAAGCACAACGAACATACCACCAGTTTTTATCCAATGGCGGATTCTCCTTATCAACACCAGTCCTAGAAAACATGTTACCTTCCGGTAAATAAATAGCTTCCTCTTTCTGCAATTTCTTCGCAACTTCTTCTATTAACTCCTTAGATGGTACATCAAACACGGTTGTCATATCAACTACTTACTCCCAAATAAAGTCAGGAATTGGGTAACGGTAATAAACGATAGGTTATTTAAGTATAACGGAAGATAGATAGTGGTTATCAACTTTGGCATTTCACTGTATGGTACATGCTTACAAAAATATTTTATTCTTTGATGATTTTTCTAAGTGTGGTAGTATACTATCTATATGACTTTACCCTGAGATGGAGAGGGATGCTATCACTATTTAATTTTTAAGTTGACAATCACAAAAATTGAGGAGAGGTAAATTATAAATACATCTTTTATATTATATTTATAAAATATTAAGTATAGCTATAATTATCGTTATAACTATAAAAAATATGTAAGATAAGGAATATGGGAGGTAAAAATAAAATTAGAAGTAAATTAATTGGTTTTTTTGTCTGCACGCTATTGATTGCGACTGTAATTCCTGTAACGGGGATGTCATACAACATAGAGAATAGTGAAAAGAAAGGTAGTATATTTAATGAAAAACAAAACGGAATAACTATAGTAAAAAACTCTGACGCGGTTGAAGTAGTAGACCAAGAACAGAATAAGTCTTGTGGTATTGGCCTTTATGTATTTGGTGAAGGATGGAAACTTGGTCAATCTTTTACACCAACGCTTAACTCACTTACAAAGATCGAGTTAAAATTATTTAAAAGAGGAGAACCACGAGGGTTAACAATCTCGATTCGAAGTAATATATCTGGTGAGGATCTGACATCTATGTACGTTTCTGCAGATGAACTCCCGAGATCTCATGAGTGGTATGAGTTTGATTTGCCAGATATAGAGTTAACCCCTGGTCAAACCTATTACATACTATGGGATCCAGATGGTGAAAACATGGGAACTGATAATATCGGCTGGTGTTTTGAAGGCAATAATACATATGAACAAGGATGTGCAGGGGTAGATGAAGATGGTGTTTGGTCGCCACTCAATGAATGGCACGAGTATCGTTACTTAGATTTTTGTTTTAAAACATATGGTTTAGATGAACCACCAAATGCTCCTCATATTGCAGGACCTACTAAGGGAAAAGCGGGTGAAGAAACAACTTATACGTTTCAAACAGTTGACCCTGAAGAACATAATGTCTATTATAATATATCCTGGGGTGATGGAGACAATACCTTCGTCGGTCCATATACTTCTGGTGAAAACATAACAGTTACTCATACCTGGACTGAAAAAGGAAGTTATACTATACGAGTCCAGGCAGTAGATACTTATGGTGCAGAGAGCGAATGGAGTGAACTATCTATCACTATGCCAAGAAACAAAGCGTTACCTGTAAACTTTCTGAGACAGAGTAAATTCATTTTTTCGATACTACAACATGTATTTCCTTGGCTAAAATAAAAACTACTTGTACTTCATTAAAAAACAGAGCCTATGTTAC
>QMTJ01000226.1 GCA_003651045.1 Thermoplasmata archaeon
AGAGATAATGGAAAAATTAGTAAAGGAGCAAATGAAACAACAAAACAAGTTGAACGAGGGCAAGCTAAGCTTGTAGTAATGGCTGAGGATGTTACACCAGAAGAAATACTAGCGCATATGCCATTATTATGTGAAGAAAAAAACATACCTTATACTTATGTTTCGAGCAAAGATGAACTTGGAAGAGCAGCAGGGCTTACAGTGAGTACAGCTGCAGTAGCTATACTAAATATTGGCAAGGATAAAACAGGGATAGAAAACCTTGTTAAAAAAATAGAAACACTTAAAAAACAGTGATAAAAAATGGTAGAACAAGAAGGAACCCCATGTGAAGTTGTGGAACTAATAGGACGTACAGGTATGGCTGGTGAAGCAATACAAGTTAAAGTCAGAGTACTAGATGGTGTGGATAAGGGAAAGATTATTACAAGAAACGTTATGGGACCTGTGCAGCTTGGGGATATATTAATGCTTAATGAGACACAGAGAGAAGCTAAACGTTTAGGTGGACCACGCTAAAAGAGGCTAGGTTTATGGTTGAAAGAAGAAAATGCTCGTTTTGTGGGAATGAAATCGAACCCGGTACCGGTAAAATGTATGTGAAAAAAGATGGTACAGTATTGTATTTCTGTAAAAATAAATGTCAGAAGAACATGCTCAACTTGAAGCGTATACCTCGAAAAGTACGTTGGAGTAAAAAATATATTAAAAAGTAAATCTCTTTTATAAATAGTATATTATCTTTATTTGTATTTTTCAGCATTTTTAGGTGCATATGCATATTTACCTACTAGCCATTAGGACAAAATTAACTTGGCCTAACTCACACAGTAAAAATATTATGCAGAAGACCAATTGAAAACGGAGCCCTCTCTAACCGATCTTCTCGTTTCTACCTGATTACTCCTCAAATCGTCTTTTATCAGCATAAAAACCAGATTCACTCATTTTCCTCAAATAATGATTCTTCAGAAACAGATAGGGATCCTCAATCATCCTTTTGACAATTTTTGTCCATTCAAGACCCATATTTACGATATTCTTCTTAGGGATAAGAAACAAAGCAGTTTCTTGTCCAATTATGTAATACACAGAAAAAACTATGTAGAGATATCTAAAGATATCTTAATTGATGAAGAAGATTAAGATGACAACGGAGGACGTTGTCTTAACAGATGATGTTGAAGTTTTCTCTCCTTAAGATTGATTTTCAAATCAAAGATTGTTTTAAGGAGTATCAACAATTAACGTCGCACCTATGTAAGCCATCCGAAATCTCTATAGATTTGGGTTATTTTAGTTTTTTGGACATGCACCTATTCGCGGTCCACTATGAGTAGCCGCACCATAGCAATCTTCGCCCAAAAGGTTAGAGAATACTTCAATCAGTACCTCGCAGTTTTTTCCTGCAGCGAAGTTAACGAAGTTTTTCTCTAACCCTTAAATGGTTCTTTATTCTTAAGCATCCAGTAAATGATTTTAGTAAGCTTCCTTGCAGTAGCTATCACCGCTTTTTGCTTGCCCACTCTCTTCACAAGTCTCCTGTAAAATCTTGTAAGCTGTGTATCGTACCTAGATACATGTATCTGCACACATTCTGTAAGAACCCATCTCAGGTATCTGGAACCTTCCTTCGTTATCTTACCATGTCTTGTATGCAAGCTAGACTGGTGGGTAGACGGTACCAACCCAGCATAGGAAGATAACTTCTCTGAATGAGAAAATCGGTTTACATCTCCTATCTCTGAGTAGATCAATACTGCTGAATAGTTTCCTACTCCAGGTATCGAAGTAAGTAACTTTACATCGGGAATATTTTCATCAAGAACTCAATTATCGATAGCATTCTGTTTATTTTTGGTAATTTCAGCGAAAGTAACCATTCCTTACCCAGCTCTAGTGGACAAATCGTCTCTAATTCCCCTTACTCTCATTTTATACAATTCCGCTCTTAATTTGTTCTTCCATTTACATAAGATCATGGTAGTAGATTTGCTTTCAATAAATCTGCTAAAAACCTTTGCAATCTATATTATCTGTTTCTATCCTAGCATATGCAATAGTTTTGGTTTTAAGAGAATGAGGCAATCTTACATCATATCCCGAACTCTCTAGAATTTCATAAATATGTTGCCAAATACCCAGTAGATTCAATAGCTATCTTTACATAAGTTACCCACCCAAAAAGTTTCTCACCTCTTCATTGGAAGTTTCCATCTTCCATTTCTTAATTATATTTCCCCGGTTTCACTCATGAGTATAGCCTAGTTGAAAACTCTTGTGCAAGTCTATTTAATCCTGCATACAACATTTATCACCATACTCTGCAAATTGCTAACGGGCTTATCATGCTATCAGTACCGAATACTTAAATATTGAAAATATAATTCATATATAACAAAACTGTAAAGGGAGGCATAATAGATGAGATATTCTTCTTTATTAAGAAAGTTAAGAAAGAATTTAAGCCTAGGAATTCTAATGCTTTTTATTACTACTGCATTCATGCCTTCTGCTTCGATTGTAAATGCAGATAGTCATTCTGAGGGGTTTGCTAATGTCTCTAATGTTGATATGAATGGGCAGGGGGATGATGTAACGGTTTCACCTGGTGCAAGCATTACGATTTCTTTGGATTATATTATATGGAATAGAGAAGGTTGCCCGGGGTGTATTCGTCAGATTG